>CAMGKS010000065.1 GCA_946056785.1 uncultured Clostridia bacterium | reverse complement strand
GCCATCTTTTTTGAGGGGCATTAGATTCCCACAAAGGGAGGGCTGCAAAATCGTGGGGGCTTGCAGGCCAAACAACAGAATATCGAGTGCGGAAGAAGTAAAACATTACGTAAATTATATTAAAGACAGCGGTTATGAAATTTATCCGCCGGATATAAACAAATCGTCCAAACTGTTTACAATCGAAGGCAACGGAATGAGATACGGTTTAAACGGCATAAAAAACATGGGCGAAGCGGCGATGGAAAGCATATTAAGCGAGCGTAAACAGAACGGCGATTATAAAGATATCCGTGACCTTGTCAGCCGCAATCCTGAAATAAACAAGCGAATGTTAGAAAGTCTTATTAAGGGCGGAGCGTTAGATTGCTTTAACAAGACCCGTGCAACTCTTATAGCGAGTTATGAAAAGATCGTCGACAGCGAAATGGCATTGCGGAAAAATACGTCGGCAAATCAAATATCGTTGTTCGACGATTTAATCGAGGACGTTCCCGTAAATTATACCGAACTTCCGGAATATGATAAGTCGCAAAAACTGCAATTCGAAAAAGAAGTTTTGGGAATGTACGTTTCGGGGCATCCGCTTGACGAATACAGAGGAAACACTGCAGGTTTCAATTTCTCGACCGAAGAGTTGTTTGTCGAAAGTGAGGACGAGGACGGCAACACGACTTTGTCGGCAAACGGAGACCTTGAAGGAAAAGCGGTACGATTCGGCGGTATTATCGGCAGTTTTGAAAAACGGCTTTCAAAGAGTAATACGAAATTCGCAACGGGACGTATAGAAGATTTTACCGGTGTAATTTCTTTTGCCATGTTCGGAAAATCTTTTGAGAAAAATCAGGCGTTGTTGCAAACCGAGTCTCCCGTTATCGTATCGGGAAGGCTGGACATGAAAGTCGAAAACGAGCCTAAACTTGTAATAGACTCAATCGATTTATGGGTAAAGGATACGCCATACGCCGAAAAGGAAAGCAAAGATAATAAAGCCGTGAAAGCTGAAAGCGATTCTAAAAAAGAAACGGAGAAACTTTACGTCAGAGTCTGCGACCGAGGAATGCTTGACGTCGTTATAAATTTCTTAAAAAGGTTCCCGGGCGATACGTCCGTAGTCATCAAAGCCGAACTCGGAGGAAAGCCGCAGGCATTGGCGTTCAGCGGCGGCGTCGAACTTAGCGACGATTTTGTTTTGCGACTTAAAAATATAGTGGGCGAGGCAAACGTAAAAGTAATTTCCAACGCAAAATAACTATTGACCTATTACTGTAAAAATGTTATTATATATGATAGTTTCAGGCTGAAAATATGCAATGTTTTTTTGTCCGAAAAAGTTAACTGTGCATTAAATTTTTAGAGGTTATATATATGAAAAAAGTTGCTATTTTAACAAGTGGCGGCGACGCACCCGGCATGAATGCTTGCGTCAGAGCAGCAGTACGTTACGGAATCTACCGTGGTTACAAAACCTACGGGGTAGAGAGAGGATATCGAGGACTTATCGAAGACGACATCTTTCAGATGTATCCGAGAAGCGTCAGCGATATAGTTCAAAAGGGCGGAACGATTTTGCATACGTCAAGATGCCCTGAATTTAAAGATTATGACGTTCGTGCAAAAGCGGCGGAAAATCTTAAAAAACGTGACATTGACAATCTTATCGTAATCGGCGGCGACGGTTCTTTGCGTGGCGGTCTCGATATGTTCAACGATTTCGGTATAAACGTTGCCGGACTTCCGGGAACAATCGACAACGATTTGGCGTATACAGATTTCACAATCGGTTTCGATACGGCGGTCAATACCGTGTTATGGGCAATCAACCATTTAAGAGACACGAATACGGCTCACGAGAGAGTTTCCATCGTTGAAGTTATGGGTAGAAACTGCGGCGATATCGCTCTTTATGCAGGACTTGCCGGCGGCTGCGAATACGTTCTGGTACCTGAAATCAAAGTTGATTTTAAGGAAGTGGCGGAAAGCGTTCAGCAGTCCACAAAGCGTGGCAAGACGTCGAACATGATTGTTTTTGCCGAAGGGGCGGGCGACAAGACTGAACTTATTAAAACCATAAAAGAAATAACCGGTCGTACGCCTACGGTTACGACGCTCGGACATATTCAGCGAGGCGGCGGCCCGAATATGGCAGACAGAATTCTTGCTGCCAAAATGTCCGTTCATGCAGTGGACGTTTTATCGTCGGGCGAAGGCGCTTGGGCTATCGGCGTGAAAAACGGACAAATTATCGATATTGATTTAGCTAAGGCTCTTTCTATGAAGAAGGAAGTCGACAGCGAATTATATAAACTTACAAGAGCATTGAGTATTTAAAGGAGAGTTAAATGAAAAATTTAGTCGGAGCTTGTATGTTCGGTCAATCAGGCGGCCCTACATCGGTAATAAACTCATCGGCAGCAGGTGTATTCTGCGAAGCTTTAAAGCAAAAAAACATAACGGAAGTCTACGGTGCCGCTCACGGCATCAAAGGTATTTTGAACGAGGAGTTCTACGTCATAAACGAGGAAGATCCTAAAGAACTCGAACTTATGAAATATACTCCGTCGTCTGCGCTCGGTTCAGTCAGATATAAACTTAAAAATTATGAAGACGACCCGACCGATTACAACAGACTTCTCGAAGTGTTCAAAAAGTATAACATCAGATATTTCTTCTATAACGGCGGTAACGATTCGATGGACACTTGCAATAAAGTTTCGAAGTTTATGAAAAACTCCGGCTATGATTGCAACGTTATAGGCGTTCCTAAAACTATCGATAACGATTTGTACGGAACCGACCATTGCCCGGGATACGGCAGTGCCGCAAAGTATATCGCAACCACGCTTATGGAAATAAATCTTGACGCTAAGGTTTATGATACCGGATTGGTTTGCGTGATAGAAGTTATGGGCAGAAATGCAGGTTGGCTTACCGCCGCTGCCGCACTTGCCGGTTATAAGGGACTTGGGGCAGACCTTATTTATCTTCCTGAAATTCCTTTTGACGTCGACAAGTTCATAAACGACGTTAAAGGCGTTTGCGCAAAGAACGGAAACAAATGTATTGCCGTTGTTTCGGAAGGCATTAAAACGAAAGAGGGTAAATACGTAGGAGAATTTACGGCTTCGAGTACGGACCTTTTCGGGCACGCACAGCTTGGCGGCGTCGGAGCGATGCTTGCAAATATCGTGAAAGAAAAGTTGGGCGTAAAAACGAGAGCAATCGAGTTCAGCTTAATGCAACGTTGCGGAGCTCATCTTGCTTCTAAAGTCGACGTTGAGGAAGCGTTTGAAGCCGGGGCGGCAGCAGTCAGATTTGCAGTAGACGGCGAGACGGATAAGATGGTTATCTTTGAAAGACAACCGTCGAAAGACTATAAAATGAAACCTGTTCTTATGCCTATAGAACAAGCGGCTAACACTGAAAAAACCGTTCCGCTTAATTGGATAACGGACAACGGCACGGGTCTTAGTCAAGAATTTATCGATTATGCACTTCCTCTTATTCAAGGCGACGCAAAAGCACCGCTCGAGGACGGTTTGCCAAGATTTGCCAAACTGAAAAAAGTGCTTGTAAATAAAAAATAAACTTATGAAAAGGCGGGCTACTTGATTTTTATCGGTAGCCTTTTTAGGTGGTTATGAGAAAAAACAAAAATGGAAATGCTATAGATGCCGTAATAACGACGCAACCTGTAAAGGACGCAGTTAAACCGGAAGATAAAATACCTACCGGCGAAAAAATTTGTTACGGTTTGGGCGCTTTTATGGACGGCGGCGGCGTTGCGTTGATGTCGTGCATAATGCTGAAATATATGACGGACGCACTCGGAATTGCCGCGGCAATAGCGTCTACGATTATGATGCTTTCAAAAATATGGGACGCAATTACCGACCCGCTTATGGGACTTATTTCGGATAATACCCGTGGCAGATGGGGCAGGAGAAAGCCGTATATGTTTGTCGGCGGCATTTTGCTTGTAATTGCATTGGCATTGTTGTTCGCCCCGATAAACGAAATGGGCATAACAGGTGCAGGAACTGTAGCTTGGATTTTGATATTTTATATCATATGGAATACGTGTTCGACAATTACGCAAGTTCCTTATACGTCAATGGCAAGCGATATTTCGCCGTCATATAAAGAACGTAACAATGCAAACACGGTTAAACTTGTTTTCAGTGCTTTGGCGTCCGGTATAGCGTACGTCGTTCCGCTTGTTTTGTTGGCTCTTTATACTACAAGCGACCAATATGCATTTTTACCTCGTATCGAAAACGGATACGTGTTCTGGGTATTGATGGTAGTCATTTTCGGTACGTTGTTCGGCGGCGGCTTAATTCTTTGCGGTTTGATTGCAAAAGAAAGAGTTAAAGCTCCTGCCGAAAAGGAAAAGATTACTTTCAAGAAGTTTTTAACAAGTTACGTGACGCCGTTTAAAAATAAATCGTACCGTTGGCACATAATAATGTACGTATCTGCGTTTACGTGTATGGATATACTTTCGGCACTTGCCGCTTATTATGCAACGGACGTTTGGGCGGGTGTGCCGTTTACGATCGGTTCGTTCAGTATGACGTTCAACTCTATGTTGATTGTGGCGCCGCTTATGGTTGCGGCGGTTTTAGCGTTCCCTCTCGCAAGGGTCGTTATGGATAAAAAGAACAAGCAGTTTGCTTTCAGAATGGGACTTCCTTTTTATATAATAGGCGGTATTCTTCTTGCCGTTATGGACCCTGCATGGGCACCGCCTATAGTAGTTCCGATTATTGCCTTCCTTATGGGATTGGGATTCGGCGGAGCTCAGATGATGCCGTGGATTATATTCCCGGATACTCTCGACGTAGCGGAAATGAAAACGGGCGAAAGACCTACCGGCAATTACAGCGGTATGATGACTCTTTTCAGAAAAGTTTCGGGAGCTATCGGCGTAGGCATGATAGGTTGGGTGTTGACTGCCGCTAATTATAAAGAAAGTATAGCAGACGAAGCGGTCGTTCAGCCGCAAAGTGCTCTTATAGCAATAAGACTGTTTATGGGAATTGCCATCGCTTTGCTTATTTTGATAGCGTTTCTTGCCTCGTTCAGATACAAGGTTACGAACAAAAAACTTGACAGAGCAAGATATTTCATCGACCGTAAGGCGGAATCCGGCTATGCAGGTTTAACCGCAGAAGAAAAAATCGAATATAATCAGCTTTGCGACGAATTATACGGAAAAGATAAAAATTCAATAGGCGATTATGATTCGATTGTCGGCAGAGTTATCGAAATTGACGGTCAACCTGTCGAGGAAATTGTCGGGAAGGAAGAAGTAAAATAAAAAGCAGTCTAAGGTTGTCTTAGCTTTTCGCCACGATTATATTTATATTAAGTAGAACGCTAAGAAATATTTATATTCATATAGAGAGCTAAGAAATATTTATATTCAGATAGAGAGCTGAGTTTAAAAAGAAAAAAGCATATTTATCAAGGCAGGATATAAATCGATAATCGTCAGACGGTAAATACTTAGGTGAGAAAGTATTATGAAGATTAAAGCAGAAGCAATAATAAAAGATAACGAGTTAAAGCCGTTCGAAAAAGACGGAGTCAGCACTTTCACAAAAAAATCGGGCGAAGATTTTGTGATTATGCAAATAACGGACGTCCATATCGGCGGAGGCTTTTTGTCTGCCAAAAAAGATAAAATGGCTTTGTCTGCCGTCAGAGATTTGATAAGCTATGCAAAACCTGATTTGGTTGTGGTTACGGGCGACGTAAGTTATCCGATTCCTTTCAGTTCTGGAACGGTGAACAATATGCGTCCGGCTAAATGGTTCGGAAAACTTATGGAGCAACTGAAAGTGCCGTGGGCTATGGTATACGGCAATCATGACTGCGAAAGTTTTTCGACGCACAAAAAAAGCAAACTCAGTGCCTATTACGAATCGCTTGGTAGCTGTCTTTTCAAAAAGGGCAGTTGCAAAACGGGCGAGGGCAATTACGTAATTCGACTTGAAAATGCGGACGGCACGCTTAATAATCTTCTTGTTATGTTCGATTCTAACAGTTATGAAACGTCGAGTTTCTTTTCCGGTTTCGACACCGTGCACCGTGACCAGCTCGAATGGTATGAAAGCGAAGTTAAAAAGCATTGCGTAAACGGCGAGCCGCAACTTGTCTTTCAACATATTCCTTTAAGACAATATCGCACGGCTTGGTGGGCGTTGCAAAGCGGTGATGAGAGCGTTAAATATCACGTCGGGGCTGTTTGCGAAAAAGACCAATATTTCGGCATACCGTGCCGTGAAGGCGGCGAATTCGATTGTTTGCGTTTAAACGGAGCAAAGGGAGTTTTTGCCGGACACGACCATCTTAATACCGTTTCATTGACTTATAAAGGTATAAGATTGACTTATGGTATGAGTATAGATTATCTTGCGTATTTTAAAATCAGTAAAGTTAAAAATCAGCGTGGAGCAACTTTAATTAATATACGTGACGACGGAAGTTTTGACGTCAAACTTCTTCCGCTGACTACTGTAAGAGGGGAAGAAAAAGGCGGAAGACTGCGTTTTAACAACGACTGCAAAGAGGATTAAAAAAGTCAAAGCTTTCGTTTTGTGTACTTAAACGTTAATGGCATAAGTTTCAAATAGAAATTAAAAATGTCGTCCTTGCGATAGCGGATAGATCCAAACTGATTTTGGCTTTGCGCGACTATAAATTTTTTTGATAAAATGCGATTTAAAAAAGAGATTAAAAAAAGATAAATGATATAGTAAATGCGGTATTTTATACTTTACTTAGGAACTAATTTGAACCGTAAATTACGCAAATAAACTTTTACGTCTAAACATAGTTTTAAAACTTATTTAAAATTTATTTAAAACTTTC
>CAMGKS010000064.1 GCA_946056785.1 uncultured Clostridia bacterium | reverse complement strand
GCCTTTATCTTCGCCTATGGTTTCATTTGAAAATACGTAGCCGGACGGGTTTGCCTCGCTGAGATTTTTAAGCTCGCCCGTGTAAGGAATAAAGATATATTTTTCGCTTTCAGCATTAGCGATTTTAACTTGGGCAGACGAAATTGAAATTAAAGCAGAAAAAGCCGTTATAAAAAAAACGGCTGTCAATAAGGCTAATAGCATTAAAACGAATCTTTGTACCTTCAAAATTTTCATAAACTCATTATACAACAATTATAGATAAAAATAAAGCAGATAATACCAAAGTAAACGATTTAAAAAATTTTGTTGCAAAATTTGTCATATATTTTTTGTTTTTCAAATTTGCCGTTGTAAAGTTGCCGTGATGGAAATTAAAGACTTGGTGGGAAAAATTTTAAAGATAGAAAAAGAACTTGAAATCAGAAATAACGATCCGTTGAGTTGTTATAACCGTGACAAAATTCATCTTAAACAAATGGCGTTTCATAAATGCAATAAAAGGAACAGATGGGTGTTTGGTGGTAACAGAACGGGCAAAACCGAATGCGGTGCCGTTGAGACTGTATGGATGGCGAGAGGTATCCATCCTTTCAGACAAAACCGCGATAACGTTTTCGGTTGGGTGGTTAGCGTAACTTATGAAGTTCAAAGGGACGTAGCTCAGTCTAAAATATTAAAATATCTTGCTCCGCAGTATATAGAAGATATTGTGATGCAAAGCGGTAAGAAGTCTTCGCCGTCATATGGAATAATCGATTATATCGTCGTGAAAAACGCTTTCGGTGGACTTAGCAAAATCGGTTTTAAGTCGTGCGACCAAGGCAGAGAAAAATTTCAAGGGGCTTCTTTAGATTTCGTATGGTTTGACGAAGAGCCGCCGAAAGACATATACGATGAATGTAAGATGAGAGTTTTCGATAAAGTGGGCGACATTTTCGGAACTATGACGCCTCTTAAAGGGTTGACGTTTATTTACGATGAAATAGAACTTAATAAATATAACAATCCTGAGGTTTGGAGCGAACATATAGAATGGCGTGATAATCCGTATCTTGACGACAAAGAAGTTGAAAATATGCTAAGCCTTACAAGCAGTGATGAACAGGAGTCGAGAAGGTTCGGACATTTTTTTACGGCGGAAGGACTTGTTTACAGCGAATTTGACGAAACGGTTCACGTCATTGATCCGTTTGACGTTCCGCAAGACTGGCAGAGCGGTATTTCAATAGACCCGGGATTGAATAATCCTACCAGTTGTCATTTTTATGCCGTCGATTACGACGGAAATATTTACGTTGTGGCTGAACATTACGAAGCCGGGCGGGATATCGATTATCATACCGACAGGATAAAAGAGATTGCCGACAGCCTCGGTTGGATGAGAGATTTCAGCGGACGACTTACCGCTTTAATAGATTCTGCCGCCAACCAAAAAACTTTAGCTTATTCAAAATCGGTGGCACAGCTGTTTTGTGAAAAGGGCATTTCCGTTAATACTAAGGTTAACAAAGATTTATATTCGGGTATTCAGAGAATAAAGTCGCTGCTTAAAAACAGACGACTTTTTATATTCCGTTGTTGCACGAATATGATAAGAGAATTTAAAAGTTATTGGTGGCACGGCGACAGACCTAAAAAGGTTGACGACCACGCATTGGACGAACTCAGATATTTTGTTATGAGTATGCCTAAAGAGTCTAAACCGAAGTCGGAAGACACATCGCTTATAGAACGTGATTTTCAGCGGCTTTTAAGAAATAAAAAACGGCAGGAGGATTATGGATGAGAAAATTTTAAAGACTCTTTTAAAAAGAGCGACCGGTTACACTAAAGACGAGGTGGTAGAAGAGTATAGCGCTTCGGGCGGCGAGATGGAACTTGTAAAAAGAAAAGTTACGAAAAAATATTATCCGCCGGACAATGCGGCATTAAAAACTTATATGGAACTAAGCGGCATTGACGACGATTTGTCGGGTATTGATTCTCAAACTCTCGTTAAAGAAAAAATGAGATTATTGAAGGAGTTAAAGGAAAAAGAAAATGATAATTGAAAAAATTTCCGGAAGCGTTAAATGCGATATGGCTTCCTGTAAAAACAAAGCTGTATATTCTGTTGACAGCAAAGTTTCGCTTTCGCAAAACCTTAATCTTTGCGAAAACTGCGCACGTTCTCTCTATGAAGCGTTAGGAAGGATTTTTGTTCCGAAAAGTCCGCAAAATATGCTTTCAAATTCAGCAAAGGATAAAAAAAGAGGAAAAGATGAAGTTTAAAGAAGATATTGTAGCAAGCGTAAAAGAGGACTTTAAACGCAGACAGGAGCAAAGACGTTCGCTGGAACTTAATTGGCGACTGGATATGAATTTTTTAATCGGAAATCAATATTGCTTTATTGAAAACGGCGATATTGTTGAAACGGGTAAACAATATTTCTGGCAACAGCGAGAAGTGTACAATCATATCGCTCCTATTGTCGAAACACGTCTTTCTAAGCTTGCAAGAGTAAAGGCAAAAGTTAGCGTTCGTCCCGCTACAAGCGACGATGAGGACGTTAATGCGGCTAAATTTGCCACGGGAATTCTTGAAAGCATTTGCGCGGAAAATAAGTGGTCTTCGCTTATGAGTGAGGCAAACATGTGGAGCGAAGGCGTTGGTACGGCTTTTTACAAAATTGTGTGGGATAACAAAAAGGGTAAACCTATCGATTTAAAACGTGGAATTTATGAAGGCGACGTGTCGATTTGCGTATGTCCTCCGTTTGAAATATTCCCGGAGAGTCTATCGATAATGGGAATAAACGAGCAACCTTCGATAATACACGCTTCCGCAATGAACGTTGACGACGTAGAAAAAATTTGGGGCAAGAAAGTCAATGGGGAAACCGTAAACGTATTTTCGCTCGATAACGCTTCGATTCTGGGAGGATACGGTTATAGTGCAACCGCTCCTAAAATTGTAAGAGAAACTAAAGAGAATTCCGTTGTCGTTATCGAAAAATACTGTCGACCTACGTCGGACAGACCGAACGGAAGATTGACTATTGTTGCGGGGAACGAACTTCTTTTTGACGGAGATTTGCCCTACAAAAACGGCGAGAACGGCACAAGGATATATCCGTTTGTCAAACAGACGTGCATAGATATGATAGGCTCGTTTTTCGGTATAAGCATTGTCGACAGAATTATTCCCGTTCAAAGGGCGTATAACATCGTCAAAAACCGAAAACACGAATACATGAACCGTATTGCCATGGGTATTCTTGCGGTGGAAGACGGAAGCGTGGATACGGATAATTTAGCAGAAGAAGGGCTGTCTCCGGGAAAAGTTTTGATTTATAGGCAAGGAAGTACGCCTCCTATCATGATGAACGCAGGAAGCGTGCCAAACGATTTCAACTATGAAGAAGAAAAATTGCTGAGCGAATTCGTAATGATTAGCGGCGTATCGGAAGTGACTACGTATTCACAAGTGCCGTCTAACGTTTCAAGCGGTACTGCAATAAATCTTTTGCTCGAACAGGACGATACCAGAATTTCGCTGACCGCAGACAGTTTAAGGGCGGCGGTCATGGAAGTCGGGAAACACATTTTAAGGTTATATCGTCAATTCGCATTGACTAAAAGAATTAAACGCATCGCAGGAGAAAACGGCGACGTGGAGATGAGAGCGTTCAAAGGCAACGATTTAACTAACGACGACCTTATATTTAATACGGCAAACGAACTTGAAGAAACAAATGCTTCAAGAAAAGCTATGGTTCTGGAATTGCTGAATCTCGGTTTGCTCGGCGACGCTAACGGAAAGATATCGACAAGGGATAAAACGAGAATTATGGATTTGCTCGGCTTCGGAAATTGGGAAGACAGCCGTGATATCGACGAATTGCATCTTAAAAAAGCAAGACGGGAAAACGAACTTTTAAAGGAAAAAGAGCAAACGCCCGACAGTGTGGATAATCACGAAATGCATATTTCAGAGCATTCTAAGTTGCTTTTGAAACCGCGTGAAATTGTGTCGGACGAGTTGCGTGACAGAGTTATTAAACATATTAACATGCACAGAGAATATTTATCTTTAAACGACGGCGTTCAAGCCTTAGAGCAACAGTTTAACGCCGAAAAGGAGCATTAATGGAAGAAAAAAATTTTGATGAAACGTCGGTCACCGAACCGTTAACAGACGATAAGGTAGAAGCCGATGAAGTTTCGTTCGGAAAATTCAAAAACGCCGATGAGCTTTTAAAGGCATACAACGAATTGGAAAAGGAATTTACCAAAAAGTCGCAAAGACTTAAAGAGCTTGAAAGGGTAGATATTCCGTCCGAGCAAGTCCCCGATTTTAAGCAGCAAGTGGACAAATTCTTCTCCGAAAACGAAAACGCCAAAATCTATGCAAAAGATATGGCTATGTTTTTGGAGGAGAATCCCCAAATGCTTTCGGACAAGAATTGTTTAAACGTTGCTTTGAATTCCGTGCTTATGAGTAAAATCATAAACCCTGAAGAGCTGGCAAAAGACGAGGATTTCCTGAATAATTACGTACTGTCAAACGAAAACGTAAGAAAAAGAATTGTCGATGAATTTCTGGACGGATTGTCATTGCCGCCCGAAACTTTAAAAACTAACGGGCAAGCCTGTATGGCACCACCTAACAAGCCTAAAACGATTGAAGAAGCGGGGCGGATGCTCAGACAATTAAACAAATAAGGAGAAAATATGGTTACTATTCAAAATGCAGAAAACGCATTAAAAACTTTGTATCTCGGCGTTCTTGCCGAACAGCTTAATATCGGCGTAAATCCGCTTTTAGCCAAAATAAGTCAGACGACTGCCGACGTATGGGGCAAAGAAATTGTAAAGCTTGCACCTTTCGGCGTAAACGGCGGCGTTGGAGCCGGTACGGAAAGCGGCAATTTGCCAAATTGCGCGGGAAACAATTATGCTCAATTCAAATTGACGCTTAAAAACTTCTTCGGCAATATCGAAATAAGCGATAAGGCAATAAGAGCGTCTTCGAGTTCGGAAGGAGCGTTTGTAAACCTTCTTAATTCAGAAATGGACGGTTTATTGAAGTCAAGCAAATTCAATTTCGGAAGAATGCTTTACGGCGATGGTAGCGGCTTGCTTGCAACGACCGTTGACAATACTTCTGCTGACGTGAAAACGCTGACCGTAGATAGCGTTAAAAATTTTATGGAAGGAATGGTTGTAGACGTTTACGACTCTTCGGACGTTCTCGTTTCCGCCATGACGGGCGTCAGAATCTTGAGTATAGACAGAACCAATAAGCAAATTAAACTTTCGGCGGGAGGCGCTACGGCTCTCGGCAAAGATTACAAAATTTACGTTCAAGGTTCAAAAGGAAACGAGTTGACGGGACTTGAAGCAATTTTTGGAAGCGGAAATCTTTACGGCTTGTCAAGAAGCGATTATAGCTTTTTGAATCCGTACTCAAAAAAAGTAGAAGGCGGCGTTTCTACGTCTGAAATTCAAGCCGCTATCGATTATATCGAAGAAATGGCGGGCGGTACTATTGATTTTATCGTTTCGTCTTATGACGTAAGAAGAAGATATATCGATTATCTTGCTTTGAACCGTACGAATCTCGATTACATGAATCTCGACGGCGGTTACAAAGCGATATCGTATTCAGGTATTCCTTTTGTTGCGGACAGATTTGTAGATAACGATACTATGTATTTGCTTAATACGTCGGACTTTAAACTTCACCAGCTTTGCGATTGGCGTTGGATTGAAGGAGAGGGCGGAACCGTGCTTCATCAGGTTGCTAATAAAGCGGTGTATACCGCAACGCTCGTCAAGTATTGCGACCTTCTTTGCGAACGCCCTATGGGTCAGGCTAAGATTGTGTTTCAGGCAACTTAACGACAAGTAATTCAATAAATTAAGGAGAAATATGCATGGATTTGATTGAGATAACAGGCGACCTTTACGACGTGTCCGACCGCATAAAAGAAGTGGGAAATTATAAATTGTATTTTAATTTGAAAAGGAAAAGATATGAAATTCACAGTCCGTACGGGCTTGAACTTACGCTCGGGGAAAATACTCCGACGGGGGAGGTCGTTGTAAGGTTGCGTAGAACGAGAATAGAAAAAATCGAAACTCTTTTAAAAGAAATCGAACGTGAAAATATGATTGCCGAAAAGGCAGCTCAATCGAATCTCATGCATAAAACGGAGCAACTATATGGAAGTAATTGAAATTATCGGTCAAAGTTTAAAAATGATAGGCGAAACGGATTTTGTGACGAAAAAAGAAAGCATTACGGCAGAACAGGAACGTTTGAAAGACCGTTTAGTAGATTGTCTGAATTTTGTACTGCGTGAGGTCGCTACAGATTATTTGCCGTTTACCGTTAAGGAGAAAGTTACGTTTACAAACGGAATTCTTCATTATTGCGATCTTGCCGAAACCTTAGCAAAAGTAGTTTTGCTTGAAAGAAAGGGGAAAACGGAAAAATTCGAAGCGTTATCCGATAGCGTTAAAGCGGAATTCGACGGCGAGGCAGAGTTGACTTACAGATATATTCCGCAGGCAGTAGGTTTATATCATTACCTTGATGATTATAGATTGAAAACGGAATACCTTGTTAACGGCGTTTTAAGCTATTACTATTTTTCTTGCGGAATGTACGACCTTGCCGAACACTTTGAAAAAAAATTTCATGCAGGAATAAAGCGTGAACTGCCGTCCGTGGTTTTGCCGCAAAGGAGATGGCAATGAAAGCTCTCAGTTCTAAAAGATTTACGTTGAAATTCAACGGCATGAGAAGCGGCGATGAAAACGAAGATATCGCTTTTTCTAAAATGAGTAGGTGTTGAAGGCCTTGGACGGCGTTTCGTTGTTGCCATCGTTGTCGTCGCTGTCGC
>CAMGKS010000063.1 GCA_946056785.1 uncultured Clostridia bacterium | reverse complement strand
TTTCGGGGTTTTCCGGAGCAGGCAAAGGAACGGTACTTAAAGAGGTGTTTAAGTCGGTAGATAACGTTACGTTTTCCGTTTCCGCCACGTCCAGACAGCCAAGAGACGGCGAAGTTAACGGCGTTCATTATCATTTTTTCAGCAAAGAAGAATTTGAAAGAATGATTGAGGAAGGTTGTTTTGCCGAACATGCATGTACGTTCGGAAATTATTACGGAACTCTTAAATCGGAAATCGACAAATCGCTTTCAAGCGGCAAAGATATGATTTTTGATATAAACTTCGTCGGGGCGGAAAACATGAAACTTGCTTATCCTGATTCTGTCAGTATATTTATAACGCCGCCCAGCATAAAAGATTTAAAGCAAAGGCTTATCGGCAGAGGAAGCGAAACCGAAGAAAGTCTTAAACGTCGATTGAGCGAAGTAAAAAAAGAAGTTTGCAAAATCGAAGAATACGATTACGTTTTAGTCAACGACACAGTTGACGAGTGCGCTAAAAATTTAATATCGATAATTTTAGCAGAAAGAAATAAAAAATCAAGAAACAGAGATATAATTTCTAAATTGTCGGAGGAAACCAAAAATGATGATTGACCCACCAATCGATAAACTTATTAAAAAAGCTGAATGTAGATATGCGCTTACTTGTGCGGTTGCAAAGCGTGCAAGAGAACTTGTAACTCAAGACAGTTCATATCTTGCCGATTCGGGCATGAAGCCTATTTCTCTCGCTTGTAAAGAGATTTATGAGGGAAAAATCAAAATCGTTAACGATAAAGACTGATGTTATACGGTAAGTCGGTAGTCTTAGGCGTAAGCGGATCTATAGCTGCGTACAAAGCTTGCGAAATTGCGTCAAGCCTTGTAAAAATGGGAGCGAACGTCGACGTTATTTTAACAAAAAACGGGGCGGAATTCGTTACTCCGTTGACCTTCGAAACGCTTACGAAAAACAGAGCTGTTACGGATACGTTCGACCGTGATTTTGAATTCGACGTAAAACACATTTCCTTAGCAAAAAAAGGAGATGTTTTTGTCGTTGCTCCGGCAAGTGCCGATATAATTGCAAAACTTGCGTCGGGAATTGCAGACGATATGCTGACTACGACTTTACTTGCAGTAAAATCTCCAATAATAATTTGTCCTGCCATGAATACGAATATGT
Source organism: uncultured Clostridia bacterium (assembly GCA_946056785.1). Taxonomy (GTDB): domain Bacteria; phylum Bacillota; class Clostridia; order Christensenellales; family CAG-917; genus CAG-917. The sequence continues at coordinate 5,762 of CAMGKS010000063.1, read as the reverse complement.
ACGAAGCTAAGCAGACGGAGGCTAATCTCGAAAAACTCAAAAAGCTCGGATATATCGTTTTGGAGCCTGTTGTCGGCAATCTTGCTTGCGGAGATACGGGCAAAGGAAAAATGGCGAGCCCTGAAGATATCGTAAATCTTATTGTCAAGACGGTTTCGCCCGTTCAGGATTTTGCAGGAAAAACAGTTTTAATTACTGCCGGAGCTACTCGTGAGCCGATAGACGGCGTAAGATATATATCGAATAACAGTTCGGGTAAAATGGGATTTGCTATTGCAAATGCCGTTCAGGAGCGGGGCGGCAGGGTAATACTTGTCAAAGGCTTTACGACCGCTCAAGTTCCGAACGGAATATATAAAACGATTTATGTTGAAACCACCGCTCAGATGCTTGACGCCGTTCTGACAAATTTGCCTGACGCCGATATAGTCATAAAAGCCGCCGCGCCCGGAGATTATAAGGTTAAAAACTTTTCCGAACAGAAGATAAAAGCTGAGTCTCTTTCGTTAGAGTTGGAAAAAAATCCTGATATAGCAAAGGCTGTCGGAGAAATCAAAGGCGACAAAAAGCTGGTTATTTTTTCTGCGGAAACGGAAAATTTAGTTGAAAACGCCAAAAAGAAACTTCATTCTAAAAACGCCGATTTGGTTGTCGCAAACGACGTAACTAAGCCGGGAGCCGGTTTTGACGTCGATACCAATATCGTTACCATATTGTCTGAAACCGACGAAGAAGAGCTGCCTTGTATGGATAAGTCTGCCGTGGCAAACGAAATTTTAAACAGGATAGTTAAATTATGACTCTTGAAGTGCTTGTCGATATATCAACCGACGATCTAGACCGTGTATTTGATTATGAAGGCGAAGCAAGCGTCGGAAGCAGAGTTTTAGTTCCGTTTGGCAATAAGACTCTTATCGGTTTCGTTCTTGCAGTGAAAGAGAAGTCAGATTTTAACGGACGTTTAAAACCGATAATTAAAGTGCTCGATCAACCGATTTCCGCCGAAATGATAAAACTTATTTTTTATATGAAAGATAAGTTTTTTTTGCGGTATATCGACGTTGTAAGGTTGCTTATTCCTTCCGCTTTGCGTTTTGATAAATCTGCAAGCCTTAAAAGGCTTTTTTTAAAACCGAGCGATAGTTTATCTGCGTCCGTATCTTTTAAAAGAGCGGTAAAGCAGGCGGCTTTAGCCGAGAGTTTGCTCAGCTTAGGCGAATTGTCTTTAACAAAAGCAGTCGAGGAATACGGAACATCCGCCGTTAACGGACTTATCGAAAAAGGGTATGCCGTTAAATTTGAAAAAGAATTGTTGCGTATTCCTTTCAAAGACGAAGTCGCTGAAAATAAAATCGTAAAATTGACTGACGAGCAAAAAAAAGCTCTTGAAATTATAACCGAAAGCGAAGGTTTATATCTTTTGCACGGTGTTACCGGAAGCGGAAAAACCGAGATATATCAACGCTTAATAGAGCGTGCTTTAAGTAATAACAAGACTGCGATTATGCTTGTACCGGAAATATCTCTTACGCCGCAAGTACTGAAAATTATGCGTGCGAGATTCGGTTCGGACGTTGCTATTTTGCATAGCGGACTTAGCGACGGTGAAAGATTCGACGAGTGGACGAGATTAAAAAACGGTGAGGCAAAGATAGCCGTAGGGGCAAGAAGTGCCGTTTTCGCTCCGCTTTCAAACGTCGGGATCATCATTATCGACGAAGAACACGATTCGAGTTATATAAGCGATTCTAATCCGCGTTTTGACACAAGGTTGATAGCAAAATTCAGAGCCGAATATAATAATTGCAGTTTGGTTTTGGGAAGTGCAACGCCCGACGTTGAGACCTACAAATTGGCTGATGAAGGGAAATATAAACTTGTTGAAATGCCTAACAGAATATCGGGCAGTCATCTTCCTCCTATCGAAATTGTAAGCATGGCAAACGAAATCAGAAACGGCAACAACGGCATTTTTTCATACGCATTGACCGACGCTTTGAAATCTACCGTTGAAAGAAACGAAAAAGCTATGATTTTCATAAACCGCCGTGGTTTCAGTTCGTTTATTATGTGTCGTGACTGCGGTTATATTCCCGTTTGCGAAGAGTGCGACGTCTCATTGACGTATCATAAAGACGTCGAAAAACTTAAATGCCATTATTGTGGCAGAGCATACGCTATGCCTTCACGTTGTCCGAAATGCGGAAGTTTAAACATAAAACACGGAAGAACTGGAACGCAAAAAGTAAAAGAAGAAATTGAAAAATCAATTCCTGACGCAAAAGTTATAAGAATGGATAACGACACTACTGCAAGAAAAGGTTCGCATTTTGAAATTTTGGATAAGTTTTCAAAAGGCGAGGCAAACGTTTTGGTCGGCACTCAGATGATTGCAAAAGGACATGATTTTTCCGACGTAACGCTTGTTGGCATTCTGGACGCTGACTTTTCGCTGTATTTTGACGATTACCGTTCAAGCGAAAGGACGTTTCAGTTGGTTACGCAGGTAGCGGGAAGAGCGGGAAGAGCGGATAAAGAGGGAAAAGTTATTCTTCAGACTTTTTCTCCGAATAATTACGTTTTCAGATTTGCAAAAAACTATGATTATAAAGGTTTCTATGCAAAGGAAATAAATACAAGACTCGTTACGAAATTTCCTCCTTTCAGCGTTATTGTAAGAGTTTTATGCACAGGTGAGGACGATAAGCTCGCTTTTGAAACGGTAAAAAACATTTATTTAAAAATCAAAGAACTGCCTAAAGATAATTTTATATATCTTGGAGCGATGCGTTCGCCGATAAATAAAATTAAAAACAAAATTCGCTATCAGGTATTAATGAGATTAAAGTGCGAAGTAGCGGATGAAACAATAAAAATTATACATAAGATTGTTTATGAAAACAAAGGGAAAACGAATTGCTTTGTTGAATTAAACCCACAAAGTTTAAATTAGGAGAAATTATGGCGAAAAGAAAGATAATTCAGCTTCCTGACGAACTTTTGCGAAAAAAGTGTCGTGAAGTGACCGAATTTGACGAACGACTTGCAATTTTGTTAGACGATATGAAAGAGACGCTCATTGCCGCCGACGGGGTGGGACTTGCCGCACCGCAAGTGGCTGTTTTAAAGCGTGTTTGTATCGTAATGACCGAAGATTTATTTCTCGAAATGGTTAATCCGGTTATTATCAGTCAAAAAGGAAAGCAAAAAGGCAAAGAGGGATGCTTATCCGTTAAAAACAAATCGGGAGAAGTCGTAAGAGCTGAAGAAATTACGTTTGAAGCTTTTGACAGATTCGGTAACAAATACGTAAAAACCGTAAACGGATTTAATGCTGTAGCTTGTCAACACGAAATGGACCATTTAGACGGAATTTTATTCATTGACAGATGCAATAAACTGAGCGACGAGGAATAATTGCAAATTTTATTAAATTGCGAATTTTTAAAATGTTCTAAGGGATAATATGAAAGTAATTTTTATGGGAACGGCAGATTTTTCTGCCAATATTCTTGAAAAGATAAACGCCGAATTTGAAATTGCGGCAGTAGTTACGGGTTGTGACAAAGAATCAGGGAGGGGAAAAGCCGTAACGTTTTCTCCCGTAAAGAATAAAGCCTTGGAACTCGGTTTGAATCTTTTGCAATTTGAAAAAGTTAGTCGTGACGGAATTGAAAAAATAAAAGAAATTTCACCGGACGTTGTCGTGACAGCCGCATTCGGGCAAATATTAAGCGATGAATTTTTAGCTATTCCCAAATATGGGACTTTGAACGTTCACGCTTCATTGCTTCCAAAATATCGAGGTAGTTCTCCGATACAGACAGCGATAATAAACGGTGAAAAGGAAACAGGCGTTACGATTATGCGTACCGTCAAAGAAGTGGACGCAGGCGACGTGCTGTTGTATAAAAAAATCCCGATAGGAAATATGACGGCGGGAGAATTGTTCGACAAACTTAGCGTTTTAGGCGGAGAAGCTATCTGCGAAGCATTGGAGGCTGTTGAAAAGGGAACGGCTGTATTTACGCCGCAAGACGCTGCAAAAGCTACTTTTTGCAAGCAATTCACTAAAAACGACGGACTTATTGATTTTTCTAAAACGGCATCTCAGTTAGATTGTTTCATACGCGGCGTTACGCCTTGGCCTACTGCCTTTACGTTTTTGGACGGAATCATGATTAAAGTTTTTAAAATATCGAAAGCCGACTTGGACGGTCTTGATTTAAACCGTAGAAACGGCGAAATAGTAAAAGCCGACATAAAAAGCGGTTTGATCGTTAAGTGTAATGGCGGTTTTATCAGCTTGGACGAAATTCAGGCACAAAACTCAAAAAGAATGCCGTCAAAAGAGTATTTGAAAGGTCATCGCTTAGAAACGGGTAAGGTTTTCGGTGAATAATATGAAATATTTTGAAACTGCTTATAACGTGCTTAGCGATATTTACATACGCAGCGCATATCTCGACGCGGCAATGTCCAAAGTAGATATCAGCGGTGCGGCAACAAAAATTATCTACGGCGTTTTGGAAAAAGACGTTCAACTTGAATATATTGTTTCTGAGCACGTAAAGCAAAAACCTAAAGCGTCCGTTTTAGTGCTTTTAAAAATCGGCGTATATTGTTTATTATATATGGATTCTTTGCCCGATTATGCAATAGTGAACGGTATTGTTGAACTTGCCAAAAAGTTAGGTAAGAGCGGAGTAAGCGGATTCGTTAACGCCGTTTTAAAAAACGTTGCAAAAAAAGATTTTAAATTTTTATCCGACGGTCTTGAAAATTTATCGTTTACAAGCGCTAAACCGCTTTGGTTTGTGAAGCGAATTGCTGACGAATACGGCGTCGATATTGCCCAAAAAATTTTAAACGAACCGCCTTTTGAACTTGAACATATCCGCAATAATCCGAAAATTTGTTCTTTAAATCAAGTCGAAAAAAGATTGGAAAGCGAAAAAACGGAATTTTTCGAGACGACGGTCGGCGGACTGTCCGTAAGAAATTGTTCGTCGGTAAAAAAAATGTTTTCGGATGGGGCGATTACGATTCAATCTCCTTCATCGATGCTGACCGTGCAGATTATGAAGCCTTACGGCGAAGTTTTAGACTTGTGTGCGGCTCCCGGCGGAAAATCGGTTTATGCCGCTCAGATAAATAACAGTTGCAACGTGACGGCATGCGACGTCAACGATTTAAAAGTCAAACAAATTAAAAGTTATTGCAAAAGAATGATGGTCGAGAATCTTAAAACGGAAGTGAACGACGCAACCAAACTCAATCAAAATTATGTTGGAAAGTTCGATTGCGTCTTGGTTGACGCTCCTTGCAGCTGTTTTGGAACCTTTCGAAAACATCCCGACGTATTTTTAAGACATAACGAAAGCACTATAAAGCAGATGGCTGCAACGCAAAAGAAAATTTTAAGCAACGCAGTGCAATATTTAAAAAACGGCGGGACTTTGATTTATTCGACTTGCACGTTATTTAAAGAAGAAAATTTTGAAAACGTTGAATTTATTCTGAAAAATTCTTCTCTGAACCCTGACGAGATAGACGAAAATTTATATAAAAACGTGCCGTGTTTAAAATTAAGTGACAATGCTTTGACGGTGTTACCGTTTAAATAGTGGGACGGCTTTTTTATCGCAAGGTTTAAAAAGTAATTTAAATATACATAAAATTTCCTACGTTTAAACGCTTTAGCGTTGAAAACGCTGATATAATAAAGCCGCTAAAGTCGATATATTAAAGTAGCAAATATA
>CAMGKS010000062.1 GCA_946056785.1 uncultured Clostridia bacterium | reverse complement strand
GTGTATTCGATAACCTTGCCGTCGATAAAATACTTTTGAATGGGTTTTATGATAAGATTTCTGATCGTTATGATAACGGATCCTACAAGGCTAAGGCATAGCCCGAAAACGTAAAGATTGCCGTCTATGCCGCCGCCGAAAGGGTTAAAATCGTAAACGAGATATAAAACGCCGCCTAAAATCAAATTTATGATAGGCAGATACAAGCCGAAATATACCGCGATTCTGGCGATAAACGAAACAACGAGTTCAAGCACGCTCCATATTACGGAAAAAACTTTGCTTGCTACAAAACCTAAAACACATCCGCCTTTCATAGCTTGATAATAACACCGAATAGGGGCGTTGTCAACCTGACCGGTTTTTATTGATAATTGTCATAGCGGATTAAGAATTGCTATTACGTAACGATATATTTTGGCAAGAGTTTTTGTCAGGCGTAAAGGCGATAAAACTTTAAAAGCGGCAGTATTAAAAGGCTTAATATTGCAAAATTTCAATTATGAGCAATTAAAAAGCTTTTTATGAATAGGTTTTAAAACGTTTTAGCAAGCGTTTTAAGCGGTGTTGACATAATTTATATCAGCGTATAGAATAATAAAGGAGTCAAACTAATGCAAAATTCAATCGATGATAAAATTAATGTAATACCGCAACCGAAATTTATAGAAACCTACGAAGGGCGTTTCGAGTTCGGAACGGAAACGGTTTTCGGAGAGAATGCAAAAGAATATGAATATCTTTTTTCCGACTTGCCGTTCAGCGGTAAAGGCGGCGGAAGAATCAAGTTTATTATCGATGATAAATTCATCGGCGACAACTTGCAAGACGACTGCGGTTATGAGATAACGATAGACGACGACGTAACCGTTACGGGACGCTGTGGCGGTATGTTTTATGCCGCCGTAACGCTAAAACAACTTGCCATATTATACTTTGACGGGGAAACGTCGAAAATTCCTTTCTGTAAAATTAAGGATAAACCTGACTTTTCTTACAGAGGGTTTATGTTGGACGTGTCACGCCATTTTTTCAAAATAGAATTTTTATATAAAGTTGCGGACGTTTTGTCACTCTTTAAATTCAACGCTTTTCATTTGCATTTAAGCGACGACCAGGGGTTCAGGTTCGGTTCTGAAAAGTATCCATTTCTTACGGAAAAGGGAAGCGTACGAAGCGGCACTAAAGGAGACGGGAAAAAGGTCGAGGGGTTTTATACCAAAACTCAACTCAAATCGTTTGTGGAATATTGCAAGGCGAGACGTATAACGGTTATTCCGGAAATAGATATTCCTGCCCATACAGGAGCGATACTTGCTTCCTATCCTGAATTCGGTTGTGCCGTAAAAGACAGGAAAGTAAGAGAGTATTTCGGCATAAGTTCAGATATTCTATGTGCAGGGAAAAGTGCGGTTTATGATTTCTTGTACGAGCTTATCGACGAAATAGTCGAAGTTTTCGATTCTCCGCTCATTCATATCGGAGGCGACGAAGCCGTTAAGGACGAATGGAAAAAATGCCCCGATTGCAACAGAATGATGAAAGCGTACGGCATCGGAACGTATAAAGAATTGCAAAGTTTCTTTTTAAATTGCGTCTGTCGCCATATAGAGAAAAAAGGCAAAACCGCCGTTGTCTGGAACGAGGCTGTAAGCGGAGGACGCCTTAAATCGGTTGTGTGTCAATATTGGACGGGCGGAAAAGACGGCAAAGCGGCTTTGTCGTATGCCGACGGCGGCGGGAAACTTATCGTTTCAAAATGCAATCCGTATTATTTAGATTATCCCGGCAGTATGCATTCTTTAAAATCTATATATCATTTCAATCCGTTGCTGGACGGCTTAACTATCAGCGGTGTTAAAAACGTGCTTGGGATAGAATCTCCGCTTTGGACGGAATACGTTCCGAGCGAGGAAAACGCTTTCAAAAAGATGTTTCCGAGACTGTTTGCGGTTGCGGAACGGGGTTGGAACGGAAACGTCGACAAAAACGGCTGGGTAGATTTTGTCGCAAGAGCGGAAAAGTGTGAAAAGGTTCTGGAATTTTACGGCATAAAAGGCACGCCCGTCAAAGATGCGGCAGGTAAAGGGAAAATAAGCGAAACTATAAAATTCGGCGTAGGAGCATTTGACAAGACGTCCATAAAGTCGCTTGTCAATATGATAAAAGCAAAAAGCGAAAAATAATCGCCGCAAAAAAATAAACGCCGTACATTTCTGAATGCGGCTTTATCTTAAGCCGTTTGTCAGGTTGACGATAAAAAGCGTTTGAAGATTTAAATTAGCCATAGGTCAATTAAAAAGATATTATATAAAAGCGTAGTTTAGGCGATATGGCGACGTATTTTACTTTACGTCAAAAGCGATTTTATAAATCAAAATGCCGTTTAATTAGCGAGGTACAGACAATGGAAAGTAAAAAAAAGGTAGGCAGTCTTGCAATCGGAGCGCATCCCGACGACGCCGAGATATTTGCAATAAGTGCGATAGCAAAAAAAGACTTTGCTCTCGTCGTTTTATCTGACGGAGCAGGCTGTTGCCGCGGAAACGGCTATGAAAACCTTACGACAAAAGAACTTGTAGAATTGAGAAAAAAAGAACAGTATGAAGCGGCTTTGGCGGGCGAATACGTTTGCCACTATATGTTAGGTTATACATCTGCACAAGTGCGGCACAATGAAGTTGAAATCGAAAACGAACTTGTAAAAATAATCGATGATTTAAAGCCGCAGACCATATACGTGCACAATCCATTTGACAGCCATCCTACGCACGTGGGAGCGTTTTGCAGAGCTTTTAATGCCGTAAAAAAGGCGAGTTTTAAACCGGAAAAGTTATACGCATGTGAAGTATGGCGTAGCCTCGATTGGTTTGTCGGTGATAAAAAAGTGGCTTTGAATACCGACGGAACAGACGCCCTTTCCGACGCCGTTCTCGGAAAATTTGCAAGTCAGAACGTTACGAAAGGATATAACGTCGGCGCTAAAGGCAGACGGTATGCAAATGCGACTTTCAGCGGCAGTCATGAGAAAAATTCGGCGCAGTCGTTTAATTGGGCGTTAGACTTAACTGAATTTATATACCGAAGCGAAAAAGAATTCGAAGAGTTTTTGCGTGAGAGTCTCGAGATTTTCAAACAAAAAGTCCTGAAAGATTTTTTAGGCGAATAAGCGTTTGCAAGCGTGTTTTTTGCCTTAAATGCATTACGGAATTTAATTATGCATAACGATTGAAACGTGTTTTTTTGCCGTAAAGACAAAAGATGCGGCGGTAAAACCGTGGCGTATATAGGACTTTGCGGTTTAATATTTTTCCGTTTTAAAGCGTTTAGAGCGAAGCTCAATCAGGCGTTTTTTTGTTCAGAACCGTGACTAACGTAAAATTAATTTCTTGATTTTAAATTAAATAATACGCTTTAAATAATACGCAGTTTTAGACGTATACGATAAAAACGAATAGCTTGAAAGAAGAAAATCTTTCAAGCTATTTTTAATTTTACCGCAAATTTCTTTCGTGTACGTTCAATTTGAAATCGCATTTTAAGCGCTGAAAATCAGAAAAAAATTGTCTGTTTTTTATGTTTTAAAAGTAAAAACGTCTAAAAGAGTTTGTCGAATTTGATATGAAAAAACGGTTTAAAAAAGAAATTAAAACAAATTATAAGTGAATTTTTGTCGGAAATTAAATTATTTTTTTTGGTTATTGTTGCTGAAAAATCAACTAAAAAAGTTAAAAAAGCCTTTAAAAAATGGACGGAATCGATAAAAAAAAAGGCTAAAAAACGGCTGAAAAACGGCTAAAAAAGGTCAAAAAAACGGCTAAAAAACGGCTAAAAAACGCAAAAAAAAGAGGCAAAAGGCGGACGTAAAATCTGAAAAAAAACATTTCTCACCATAAAAAAATGCTAAAAAAACGACAAAAAATATGCTAAAAAAACGACAAAAAATATGCTAAAAAACGACAAAAAATATGCTAAAAAAACGACGGAAATTTTTAAAAAAAGTCGCTTAAACCGATAGTAAAAACCGCCTGAAAACCCACTGAAAACGGGCTTTCTCCGAGGGATAAAAAGCAATAAAATTTCATCGTTTTCAAGACGTTTTTCACGTAATTTTAAACCCGAAAAAAAGGGCGAAAAAAGTCGTTTTTTTGCACGAAAAAAGCCTGAAAAATGCCGGTTTTTTTATAATCGGAAATCATCGAAAAACAGTGATTTATTTACCAAAATTGTCAAAAATTTTATATAAAAACGTGTTTAAATTTTGGGTGAAAAGGCAGTAAAGAGCTTTCTGTTCCGTTTTTTTTGAAATCTAAGCGTTTTGCCGGCGGTTTTTCGCTTTGTTTTTCAAACCGATTGACAAGTTAACCGAAACGGTGTTTCACGCCGTAGCAAAGCAAAAAAAACGCCAAAAATACATAAACTGCCAAAAGAATTTTAGAATTTGTGTTGACATCGTGACTATTGCAATTTAAAATAATTAATGTATATAACTATGCGTGTGCGTGTGCACGCGCACGTGCGTATACGTACGCACAAGGACAATCAGCGTGAAGTTACGCAAGGGAGAAAGAGTATGAAAAGAAAACTCGTTTTGATTTTGACGGTTATTCTTCTTGCCGCTATAGTGGGGGCTATTTTGACGGCATGTAACGAAGAACCGGCGAAGATAAGCGACCTCTACGGAGACGAGGTCAACGCATCTTCGAGTGAAATCACCAAGGCTTATGCCTGGAGAAAAATTTATAACGGCCTTACTTCAATGGCAAAGGAGAGTGCGGACGCAACGTATATGAATTTCGATACGACCGCTTATTTCACGTTCTTACGTGACGGCGTCGGTTCGAAATATTACATAACGCTTGCCGGATCGATTGACGTTTACGACAATCAGCACTCGAAATTCCTTTTGGAGATAGGTTCGAAAAAATCCGAAGGAGATGACGGAGAAAAACCGATTTTGGGTCTTTATTATCTCGACGAATTGCTTTACGTCGATATGACTGCGATATCGGGCGGTTCTCACGTGCTTAAAGCGGACGACATCGATTTGGCGAAAATTGCAAAAATCGTGAAATCGCTTACGAACGATCTCGACGTTATCGGCACGATTGACGGCTTGCTTAAAACAGAGATTCCTGCCCTCGGAAAAGTCGAATCGGTTATAACCTCGCTTTTGTTTGGCAAGTCGACTCTTACCGACCTTGGCAACGGTGAAGAGCGCGTCGACGTCGAACTTGCTTTCGGAAGCATAATAGGCGTTGCTCTCGGTCTTGTTCAGAATATGCTTGCGGGATATCAGGACGTGCTTTTGGTAGTCAAGCAAACGTTCGGACTCGACCTTACGAATTTGAACGCTCTTATTCCGAATCTCAGCGCTACTTTGACGGCGTACTTTAAAAATTCCGAAATGTCCGGCGTAGACCTTAAAGCCGGCATCGATTACGAAGTGACTCATTCCCCACGTGAAGTCGATATCGAACTTGGCTTTACAACTGCCAAAATCGAAAACATGCAAAGAATCTCTCTCCCTGATTATATAAAAGAGGCAGAAACAAAGGATTTCTCGTTTACAACGGTCAGCATCGACGCAGACGTATCCGTTTCGACTTCGAACAATACGATAAGCGTCGGCGGCGTTATGGATTCTCTCGGCTCGTTGCTTACCGGAATTTTGTCGAAACAGGTTCAAGACCTTATCGCAGAGAAGAACATAACTTTTGAAGGTTCTATTTATAAACTTGCTCTCACTATCCGCGGTCAGCTTAATTTCAAAGACAATTCGAAAACGAATATCGTTTTAGAGCTTACGGGCGGAGCGGCTGAATCTAAGCGTCTCGGTCTTTACTACATCGGACAAGACGAAACTTTATACCTTGATCTCGAAGGTATTCTCGGGGCAGGCAGCCGTTATAAGCTTGACGGCTTCAATCTCATCGAAACCATCGACAACGCCATAATGGGCATGCTTGGCGGTGAAGCTACGCAAGGTTCGGTGAACAATCTTGCCGACGCCGTCGCCTATATCGTTTCGGAATACGTCGACGTTAAATGGGGAAACGGCGAGATTATAAACAAAGAAGCCCTTTATGAGATGGTTACCGATATGATGCTTACCGGCAGCGTTAAAGACGCATACGGCGAAAACGGCGAATATAAAACCGACAAAGAGGCTTTGGCAAAAGCCGGAAGATCGGCAATCGTTTTGTCTAAGTATACTTTGACAAACGAGGCAAGTTCCGCCGCAATAGATACGTCCAATCTTACGTCGATAATTGCGGAAGTAATTTCAAATATCGAAATCGTAATGGGCGAACAGGGTATGCTGAACCTTAAACGTTTCAGTTTGTCTCTGTCGAGCAGCGTGATCAACAAAATAGTTAAAATGTTTGCTCCTAAAGCCGATTTGCCTATCGACAGTGCTTCGGTCGTTTTGGAAAGAAACAACGTCGACGACGCTTCTTTGGTTCTCAAAGTCAATCTCTCTACTCCGTTTGACGGATTCAGCGCAAGATTCGGAGCAAATATTACATACGGAAGCCTCACGACGATGCGTGGTAATAAAGAGTTGAGCGACGTTCTCGAAAGCGTTAAAGCAAAGCAGGCTTCGTATCTCGACCTTGAAAAGGACGATGACGGCAACTTTAAACTTGAAAAGATAGCCGTTTCGCTTAAAGGCGAGTTCGATCTCTACACGGCAAGCGGCGACTTTACCGACATTCAATATCGTGATATCAATTCGGTAAACACCATGTTGTTGCAGATTATTATGAAACTTGACAATACGACTCAGGATAAGTTTGCTTTTGCAATCGAAGGCAATCTCAATCTTAAAGATTTCCTGAGCAGCGAATTGCATTTCTTGATTTCAAACGTAACGACAGGCGAAAAATACGTTGACGCAGCGGATGAGTTTTCCGGAATGTTCGGGTGA
>CAMGKS010000061.1 GCA_946056785.1 uncultured Clostridia bacterium | reverse complement strand
TCATAAAAGCACAATTTTTCCCACCGCTATTACGCTATTACGTTTATTTTGCAATATAAAATTTGCAATAAAAAAGAAAAGAGCAAATACGATAATCGCATCTGCTCTTTTTCAAAAAAACGATTTTAATTTAAACGCTTATTACAAACGGTTCATCTCTGTTTAATTCTAAACCGTCTGAAAACCGTTGTCATCGCTTTGTCTTTCCTTTTTAAGGAAAAATAAATCGGTGACTCATATCGTTAACGCACGGTTTGAGAACGCATTTAAATTATTCGATTACGTTGATACTTGCAACCTTTTCTGCGCTGACTGTAATTTTAAACTGATTTACGTGCGTGTCGTGTTCTATGCTATATCCTACAGGCAAAGCCGAAACGTCAAGCGAATACTCTCCGTTAAGGTTAGAAATTCCTATTTCAAAGACGTCTTCGCCTAAAGTAAACTGCATATTTCCTTTTCCAATTTGTGGACTTACCCAGAATGAGAAGTCTGCGTTTTGTTCAACTATAAAATAATCTTCAAATTGACCATCAATAGCCAAAGATATGTCGAGCACGCTATCTTCGAAAGAATAAATCGATTTACTGGTTTCACCGCGTAAAATTCTGATTTTCTTTATACCTTCGATTGAATCGTTATTTTGCCAAAAAATGTCATAATCGGTGATGCCCGATAAAGGCGTAAATTCGAGATTGTAATTATTATTCAATAATGCCCCTGTGACACCGTTATCATACCATTTGTAAAGGTCAATTACGACGTTGTCGCCATTGTCCGTAAACGTTAATTCGCTATTAAACGAATCTCTAAAACATTTTTCAAACATGCCTATGCTTTTTAACTTCATAACTAACGAAGGAAGAGCAACTTTAAGTTTTATGCTGTTTGCCGAAATGACGTTTTCAAGCGAGATTTCGTTATTTTTTGCAGGATATTCCGTGCCGTCGATTATATAGGTTAAATTTTCCTCTCCGATTGCCATTGAATAGAATTTTACATGTTGTTTTAACTTATAATTTGCGGCAGTGTTTTCAGGATATTCGTATTCTGTGCCTATTCCGATGGTAAGATTATAATCATATAAAGTGACGGTATAAGTGGTTTTTAAAGTCTCGTCATTGAAACTTACGTCAATCTCGCTTTCAATACCGGAAGTAGTTTCGCAATCGAATTTAACGAAGTCATTGCCGAAGATACAAATTTCTTTGCCGGTTTCGCTCAATTCGCTTACCTTCCATACGCTTATCGAAAGCTTTTGCGTCTGATTTAAATTGCTGATTTTATTCTTAAACTCTACGCTTTCAATCAATGACGTTAATCCGTAAAGAGAATATTCAGCAGTACCGTCAAGACTTTCATCGCCATCTAACTTTACGTTGAACCTCAATTTGCTGCTGTCACCATAGGTTGAAGCGGCATCATAAATCAAAACGCTCAAAGAACCGAATTTAAGAGCGGTAGAGCCTATAAATTCAATTTTTACGCTTCCGTTAACCTTACCGAAATTCGCACGATAATATCCATTTTCTTCATCTTTAACGAAGTCGTAAACCGTTCCGTTTGCTTTTATCTGCAAATCTCCGATAGCATATCCTTTCTTGAGCCATAAGTAAACGTAACCTTCTTCTCCTTTTTCGAGCGTATATCTCTCATTTTCGCCCTCGCCGCTCGTTGCCCAACCAGATGCATTCTCATCTGATGTAACTCGGATCGTTTCAACTCCTTCGATGAAATTTTCCTTGTCAACCGGAACGCCGTTGATATAACAATTATCATCCGAATCGCCGTTACACGCGACAAAAACAAGGCATGTAACCAGGCATAAAGCTATGACTAAAAACAATAGACCTTTTTTCATTTTCTCTCCTTTTGAGAAACTCACGTTTCCATTTAATTAATAGCTAAGCCGAACTAAACACATACCGCCGAAATTTAAAACCCTAATCTGCAGTAAGGAAAATGTTTGCATCGACAATAATATTTAATCACAATTTTCAATATTTGTAAATATCTAAAGGCAATTTATTTTGTATTTTAATAATTTTTTAAGTAACTATCCCATATAACTTAACGTTTATCGGCATTGTAACTCATTATTGAAACTCATTGTTTAAAATATGTGTGCCGTTAAATTTATTGTTTGAGGAAAACTTGAGACAAATTTTGAAACAAATTTGAGACAATTAAGACAAAATTTGATTTTTACAATCTAAATGATATTACATAAAAAAAGCCACCAAATGGTGGCTGTTTTTATTTTTTCTTTTTAAACTGCGTATTCTTTTTAGGATTTATATAAGCGACAGGTTTCTTTTTAGCTTTTTTAGGTTCTTCGCTTTTTTCGTAAACTACCGCTTTTTTTACAGGTTTGCCGTTTCCTTCTTCAGCTTCTTTTGCCGCTTTCTTTTCAAGTCTTTTAAGTCTTAAACCGTCAAATGCGTAACTGAGCTTAGACCAGATAGGCGTGGCAAGGAATACGGAAGAATACAAACCGACGAACAAGCCTATTATAATCGGTACGGTAAATTCTCTCATTGACGCGCTTCCTAAGATGGCAAGCAACGCAACCGTTACAAGAGTGGTAAACGTTGTAAAAAGAGAACGAGTCATTGTTGCATGAACTGCATTATCGCCGATTTCTTCATACTTAATCGACTTTGCGTCTTTAACAGGTTTTATCAATTCACGACAACGGTCGAAGATAACAATCGTATTGTTGATTGAATATGCAATGATTGTTATTGTCGCCGCAATGTAAGACGAGTTGATAGGAATTCTGAACATAACGGTGAAACAGAACATCAACAATGCGTCGTGCAAAGTACAAATGATAGCGGTTATGCCGGATACAAGCTCGAAACGGAAGATAATGTAAATCAAAATCAACACAACCGAAATAGCCATAGCTATTGCCGATTTCTGAATAAGGTCGCTTGCCGCAGTCTTACCTATCGTTTCATAGCTGATTTGCGTTCCCGTAAGCGAAGGATACAGCGCTTTTACTTTTGCAAGAATTTTTTCGTTTACGGCAAAAGTTGCGTCTGCGTCATCGGAAGGGTTTCTGTATCTGAATTGCAATACGTCATTTTCCGCCGAACTGCCCGAAGCCGTCTGAACGTAACTTACCGACACCCCTTCGCTTTCAATTGCAGATTTTATGTTATTGTAATGCGTATTGTAATTCGGATTGTCGCTGTGAGCTTCATCTCCAAGAGTTACCGACAAAATCGTTCCGCCGTCAAAGTCGATGCCGATGTTAAAGCCGACGGACGCCGAACCTTTTATAATTGAAAGCGACATAACGACTATAAACGCTATAACGATTATCACACAAGGTATTGCAATCCAAATAGGAAGTTTGTTTGAAAATTTAAAATTTTTCAGACCGTTAAGGAAATTATTGTTGTTCTTCTTCATAGTCGCCCTCCTTAACTTCTTTTCCTTCGTCCTCGCCGTCGTCTTCTTCAACGGCTACGCCGTCAGAAAGCTGTCGCTCGATTTCAGGAGAACGCTTCAGAGCATAAAGTTTAGCGTTTGTCGAATTGAAACTAAGCATTATGTTCATAATCAGTCTCGTTATAAGCAAAGACGTAAACATACTCAAAATTATACCGATAAACAACGTAACCGCAAAACCGGAAATAGACGCCGAACCGACAATCCACAAAACTATCGCGCCGATAAGCGTCGTAACGTTTCCGTCGATGATTGCCCCTAAACTACGTTTGAAACCTGTCTTGACGCAGGTTGAAACCGGTTTGCTCGAATGTTTGAATTCGTCTTTAATTCTTTCAAAAATAACGATGTTGCCGTCGACTGCCATACCGATGCTAAGCACGATACCCGCAATACCCGGAAGGGTAAGTTGTACCCAAGGCAATACCGAACAGAACCATAACAGCAAAAGGATATAAATGAAAAGTGCAATATCTGCCGCAAGACCCGACATACGGTAAACAACCGCCATAAATATGAAAACTATTGCAATTCCGATTGCAGCTGCAATAAGCGCCGACTTGATTGCCCCTTCGCCTAACGTTGCGCTGATAGTTCTTATCTGGTCTTTTACAAGCGAGACGGAGAAAGTACCCGATTGAATTTGCGTAACGAAATCGTACGCTTCATCGTACGTATAACCTTTACTGCTTGTTATAATGCATTGACCGTTTGTTATGGCTGAATTTACCGATACGGTCGTGTATAACTCGTTGTTAGCGTAAATGTAAATCGTTTTATAATTTGCAGTGACTTCCGAGAAAATCTTAGAGCCTTCGCTGTTGAATTTAAGTCCGACCGCATAATTTCCGTCGTCATCATACGTAACGTATGCGTTTTCAATATGATCACGTCCGACGATAAGTACTTTTGCCGTAGCACCTTCGCCGTCACGGAACTCGAGGCTTTGAGGTCTGCCTATAAGTTCAAGCACTTTTTCCGGGTCGTCTATATCAGGAACTTCTACCCTTATCTTTCCGTTTGCATAAGATACGACGGATTCGGTATATCCTTTAGAAACAAGCAAATTCTGCAAGCCCTGAACCGTACCGTCGATTCTGGTTTGAAGGTCGTCTGTTTCAGGCTCATCGACAATAAAGACAGCGGAAACGCCGCCCGATAAGTCTAAGCCGAGCTTTATGGTTTTAGCGTAACCGGTGTAATCGTAAAGTCCGATCGGAAATTCGACAACGGCAAAAACCGTCATCAAAACGATGAACACGGCAAGCAAAGTTAAAACCACAATCGATTTTTTTCTTGTCATAACATACTCCTAGTCTATAAACGTAACAATTATACACTTATTGGAATTTTTAGTCAATTATTTAATTATCATTTTCAGCGTCGTAAATTGCAAGCGAAGTCAAAAATCTTTTTCGCATAAGAGAGCAACCCGCTTTATAAGGCTTATTCATATCGCCTTCGAAATGCACGGCGTTTGCCATGCAACCTCCCGAACAATAATATTTAGCCTCGCAATCGGCACAGCCGTCTTTTGTATAAACCGTGCAACCTGCATATCTTTTTTGAGCTTCGCAGTCAAACTCCCCGGTCAAAACGCTACCCATTTTATACTTTTCGTCGCCTGCAAATTGGTGGCAAGGATAAATATCGCCTATCGGCGTTACGGCAACGTATTCGTTTCCCGCGCCGCAGCCACGCAAGCGTTTATAAACGCACGGACCGTGTTTTAAATCAATCATAAAATGGAAAAAGTTAAACCATTTTTCGCCTTTGCGGCGAACGACGTACTCTTTTGCAAGACGGTCGTATTCTTTCAAAACTGTCGGTATATCTTCCGCTTTTATGGCAAGGTCGTCGTTTTCAGGCAGAACGACGGGTTCAACGGAAATCTGATCAAAGCCTTTGTCGTTAAGATAAAATACGTCCTCGGCAAAGTCCAGATTGTTTTTTGTATAAGTGCCTCTTATATAATAGCTTTTATTTCCTCTTATTTTTCTGAATTCTAAAGCGTTGTTCAAAATGAGCGATTGACAGCCTTTTCCGTTAGGCGTAATTCTCAACTTATCGTGAACTTCTTCTCTGCCGTCAATGCTGATAACGACGTTATGCATATTTTCATTCAGCCATTTGCGGTTTTCCTCATTTAAAAGTATACCGTTTGTCGTCATAGTGAAATTGATTTTCTTATTATGTTTTGCCGTCTGCTCTTTCGCATACTCAACGATTTGCTTAACGACTTTCATATTCATAAGAGGTTCACCGCCGAAAAAGTCGACTTCGAGATTAGTCCTTTTCCCGCTCTTTTCAATAAGAAAATCGATTGCCGCCTTTCCGACTTCAAAAGTCATATAGTCTTTCGGCGTATTGTACGTACCGTCTTTTGCAAAACAATACGGACACCTTAAATTGCAATCGTGACAAATATGCAAACACATTGCTTTAATTTCGCCGTTGCATGGTAAAGGATAAACCTTAGCAGGCGTATTTAAAAGTCCTTGCTTTTCAAGTTCGTCAAGTTCTGCGTTTATTTCGTCCACGTCGGCAAAAGGAATTTTGCTATACGACAAAATCTCCTCATCGCTTAGTGAGGAGTATCTCTTTTTTGCAACCAAAAAAGCGGCGGCGTCCACGTTGTGCAGACTGCCGCTTTCTACGTCATAAAGAAAATATCGGGTTTCTCCCGAAACGTCGGACACAAAAGAAGCAACCATTTTAGTCGGCGTTCTTTTCTGTCTTTAAGATTTTTTCGTCCTTTTGAGCACAGGTCTGATTGCCTACCGTGCAGCTTGTTTTGCAAGCAGATTGACAACTTGATTGGCATTCTCCGCAACCGCCCTGTTTCTTCATTGGTTGATTGGAAATGGTCTTGATGTGTTTCATATTATCCTCCAAAGGAATTCTTTTTTTATAGTATATAGCAAACGCTCTGTTTTTGCAAGTAATTTACAAAACTAAGGTATATTCCCTAAAAACAATTAATAGCATTTTAAGGGGTAATTTTATGAACTTTTTAAAATCGCAAGTGTTTCCTATCATCAAAATGGTTCTCATAGCTTTAATTTTTACGTTTGTTCTCATTCTGGCTTTTGCCTTAATAACAAGATGGGCGTCTTTAGGTTCAAACGTTGTTTCGCCGGTGACTTACGTCTTAAAATGTTTATCGGTAGTTATTGCCTGCCTTATTGCGTTTAGAAAAACGGACAACGGACTGATAAAAGGATTAATCGGCGGACTTCTTTATTTCTTTTTTGCATATTTAATATTTGCGGCGTTAAACAATTTCCAAAACTGTCCGTTCAATTTCATCGACCTTATTTGCCTTACCGTTTCAGGCGGAATAGGCGGAATAATTGCGGTGAATCTTTCAAAAAATACGCAAAAAACAAATACGAAAAAATAAGTCGCAACAAGAAAATTAAGCATTTTACTCTTTCTATTGAAATCGGTAGACTGTGACTTCTCAATTTTCTGCGGTTA
>CAMGKS010000060.1 GCA_946056785.1 uncultured Clostridia bacterium | reverse complement strand
CAGTTGGCTTAAAGACCAGTTAATTTGCGTTGTGTTAAACCATTACAACATGTGGGAAGACAGCAAAGCATATATGAATAAATGCTTCAAAAAATATTCAATGAAACCGTTGTTTGAAAATCTCAGTGAAGAAATTGACGTTGTAAAAGGTAAGTCCGACACCGTTGCGGCTACGACAAACAGTATTTTATATCCTACTGCCGAAGGCGAGAAGTTTGACGTAAAGATTGAAAAATTTGCCTTAAAAGCTCCGTTTGAGAGTGGTACCGAATGCGGTAAGGTTGAGGTTTATGATGGTAATTGCTTGATTTTTAGCTCAAAATTGTTTACTATAAGCGGTGTGGAGAAAAAATCCATATTCAATTTTAAATAGCTATATATTCAAAATAAGCAACGGCATTTTGCAGCGGCATTAAGAACGTTTTTAAGTATAACGAATTGTAAAGGTGACAAATGATCAGATTAAACAAATACCTTGCCGACAGTGGAGTTTGTTCCAGAAGAAAAGCCGACGAACTCATCAAAGAGGGCAGAGTCGCAATAAATTCAAAAAAAGTTACGGAACTCGGAATATCGGTTAACGAAGATAACGACACCGTAACTGTCGATAAAAGAAAAGTCGCTCCTATAAAGGAGTTGACTTACATAATGTTTAACAAGCCGAAAGGTTGCGTTACTACGGCAAGCGACGATTTAGGCAGAAAAACAGTTTTTGATTTTATCGATTTAAAGAAACGTTTATTTCCTGTCGGCAGGCTCGACTATGACAGCGAAGGGTTGCTTTTGTTAACGAACGACGGCACGCTCGCTCAGAAACTTACACACCCTTCAAGTGAAATCCCGAAGAATTATATTGTTAAAATCGAAGGCGAAATCGTTGAAAGCGATTTAGCAATAATCAGAAAGGGCGTTACCGTCGACGGTGAAAAATTCGGCAGAGCAAAAGTAAAAGTTACGGGCGTTGAAAACGGACTTACCCGTTTGGAAGTTACGATATTCGAGGGCAAAAACAGAGAAATACGTCGTATGTTTTCCGCTGTCGAAAAAAACGTCGTATTTTTGAAAAGAGTTGCGATAGGCAATTTGAGACTCGGCGGTTTAAGTCGTGGTAAATACCGTTTTTTGAACGACAGGGAAATCGAATATTTAAAATCGCTTTAACGCTTAGCGATTTAACGATTGTATCCTTTCGTCCATAAAGCAATTTAATACAAAACGAATATTTGTCTGATATTTATTTTATTTCGGCAAATGGCAAAAAGGAATATTATGAAGATTTTACTTACAAACGATGACGGTTATAAAGCAAAAGGTATAATCGAATTGGCAAAAGGATTGCATGGATTAGGACATGACGTAACGGTTGTGGTGCCGGAAACCGAAAAATCCGGAGCGGGACATTCGATAACTTTTGTAAACGATTTTACATATTATAGTCACGATATTATAGACGGCGTTAAGGTTTATTCGCTTAACGGCACGCCTATCGATTGCGTGCGTTTCGGTTTGTTTGTAATTTATCCCGACGCCGAAGTCGTTTTGTCGGGGATCAACAACGTTTTGAACGTCGGAACGGACTATCTCTATTCCGGCACGACTAATGCTGCTATCGAAGGAACGATTTGCAACAGAAAATCTATAGCGTTTTCTTTTAAAGAGCGTAACGGCGATTACGGATATGCCGTTTCTTTTATTTTGAAAAACTTAGAAAAACTTCTTTCTTACGCTACAAAAGACGTAACGTTAAACGTTAACGTTCCTTCGGACGGTGCTATAAAGGGAATATGCGTTTGCCCAATCGGAGTAAGAGAATACCACGATAAGTATTTGCCGATAATCAAAGGCGGAGAGGGCGAGATTTATCACTTATACGGAGAATCTGTTTCCAAAGAGTCAAGCAGCGATTTTGACGACGTAAGCATGTCCGACAAAGGTTATATAACTATTACTCCTATAAAAACGTATCAGACGGCAGACGACGTTCTCGTTTTGCTCGACAAGGAGAAATTCGATTTATGAGAATTGTAATTGTCGGGGGCGGTGCGTCCGGAATGATGTGTGCAATCGCTGCGGCTAAGTTCGGCAGCGACGTAACGCTTTTGGAAAAAAACGAAAAACTCGGCAAAAAGATTTATATAACGGGAAAGGGACGATGCAACGTCACTAATTTTTGTTCCGCTCAGGAGTTTTTAAATAACGTTGTTTCTAACGAAAAATTTCTTTTTTCGGCGATAAATAAGTTCTCGCCGTATGATACCTACGATTTTTTTCAGAATTATCTCTCGCTTAAAATAGAAAGGGGAAACAGAGTTTTTCCCGAATCGGATAAATCAAGCGACGTAATCAAATCGCTCGAAAAAGCGATGACGGAATACGGAGTGAAAGTAGTATTAAACTGCTGTGTAAACGCTGTGAAGGGCACTGAGTTCGATTATAAGATATATACCGATTGCGGCGAATACGTTGCCGACAGAGTAGTCATAGCGACGGGCGGAAAAAGTTATCCGTCAACGGGGTCTACAGGCGACGGATACAAAATAGCAAAATCTTTCGGTTTAAAATTGATTGACCCTAAACCCGCTCTTTGTCCAATCATAACAAAGCAGGCGGTTAAGGAAATCGAAGGCATAACTTTAAAAAACGTTGAACTAAGTGCATATTCGAACGGAAAATTAATTCGAAAAGAATTTGGCGAAATGCTTTTTACGGCAAACGGCGTTTCCGGGCCCATAGCTCTTACGATTTCATCTTTTATAAACCGCGAAAAAAACGTCCTTTTAAAATTGGACTTTAAGCCGGCTTTAAATTTTGAAACTTTAGACGCAAGAATAGTCAGAGAATTAAACGACCCTAACAGAAAAGTTTTAAAATCGGTGATGAGGTCTTTATTGCCCGAGAGATTAGTTCGTTATTTGCTTAGGATTTGCAATCTAAGCGGCGATAAACCGACTTCGCAAGTTACAAAGTCGGATAGAATTTGCATAGTAAATACGCTAAAAGGACTTGAATTCGACGTGCGGAGTTTAGCTCCTTTTGAACAGGCAATAATAACAAGCGGCGGAATTGCCGTCGACGAACTTACGCCGCAAATGGAGTCACGCAAACGTAAAGGTTTGTTTTTTGTAGGCGAAACGGTTGACGTTGACGCTTTAACGGGCGGTTTTAACTTGCAGATAGCTTTTTCGACGGGGTACGTTGCCGCATTGAAAGCGTCTCAAGTTAAAGGCTGACTATCGTAACGTCTTTTAATTGACTATAGCGGATAAATATTTTATAATTACCATCAGAGTTATTTAAAGCGGTAAAAGTGCAATTTCTGCAATTTATTACCATAAGTTACGCTTAAAATTTGCGTAACGTTTTATAACGATTACAAAGGAGAACCGTTATGATTAATATTGCAATAGACGGACCTGCCGGAGCAGGCAAAAGTACAATCGCAAAGCTAATCGCTAAGAAAAAAGGGTATATATATCTCGATACCGGCGCTATGTACAGGGCAATCGCAGTTTGGTGCATAAAAGCAGGCGTTGACGTAAACGATGAAAAAGCCGTTTCTCAAATTTTAGAAACCGTAGAAATGGATATAGTTTATATCGACAACGTTCAACATATTTTAGTGTGCGGCGAGGACGTAACGTCTAAGTTGCGTGAAAACAATATCAGTAAAGCTGCAAGCGACGTTTCGAAACATCCGTGCGTAAGAGTTAAAATGGTTGAATTGCAAAGATTGTTTGCCAAAAAACACGACGTTGTTTTGGACGGAAGAGATATCGGAACGTACGTTTTGCCGGATACGCCTTACAAATTCTTTTTGACTGCCACTCCGGAAGAAAGAGCGAGACGAAGGAAGCTCGATTTAGAAAAAACGGGGCAAAGTGCCGATTTTAACGTGATTCTTGAAGAAATCAAGCAACGCGACTACAATGATTCTCACCGTGAGTTTGCACCTTTAAAACAGGCTGACGACGCTGTGTTTATCGATAGTTCCGATATGACGATCGACCAGGTGGCAGAATTCATTATCGACAGATTATAATTAAGTTCAGGAGCGTTTATTATGTTTTTTTATAGATTAATGAGATTTTTTTTCGGACCTATAACTTTTATATATCCGACGAAAATAGTAAACAAGGAAAATTTCAATAAGGTTGAAGGAGCCGTTTGCATTTGCAATCATTATGCCGTTCCGGATACTCTTATTCCTGCCGTCAAACTGTACAAAAAAGAACTTCACGTTTTGGCTAAAGCTGAAGCGTTTCAAAGTAAAATCGGAAATTGGTTTTTGAGAAAAGTTGGCGCAATTCCCGTTCATAGAGGTGAAGCGGATATCGCCGCTTTTAAAGAAGTTTTAAAAGTGTTGAAAGGCAACAAAAAATTGGCTATATATCCTGAAGGAACGCGCAATAAAAAAGGAACCGAAGATATGGGCGATTTCAAGCAAGGCGCGGCGAGATTTGCAATTAAAGCAAAAGTGCCTATTTTGCCTATGATGTATTACAAAATGCATAAACCGTTCAGTCGAAATTATCTTTACATCGGCAAGCCCGTTTATTTGGATGAGTTCTACGGCACAAAAGATTCTTCAGATTATGAAAAAGCTACCGAAATAGTATGGCAAGCTATGTTGCAACTTAGAAAAGATTTAAACGAATACGTTGAAAAAGTAAATCCTAAACTTGCAAAAAAGCATAAAAAAGAGCTTGAAAAAATTAAGAGCAAGGAAATTAATGATTAATTTAGCAAAAAATGCCGGCTTTTGTCCAGGAGTTAAAAGTGCGATTGATAAGTCGTTGCAGATCGTCGAATGCTGTAACAACGTTAAAATGTTCGGAGATATTATTCATAATGAAAACGTTTGCGAATATCTCTTTAAAAAAGGCATAAAAACCATTACTTCTTTAAATGAACTTAATAATAACGATACAGTCATCATTCGCACTCACGGGACTTTAAAAGAAAATTTTGAAAAAATCAACGCTATTACACGTAACGTGGTTGATTGTACTTGTCCTTTTGTTAAAAAAATCCATAAAATTTTAAGCGAAAAAACGGGAGACGGTTTTTTTGCTATAATAATCGGAAACTCGGCGCATGATGAAGTCATAGCCGAGCTTTCTTATTGTAACGGCAACGGATGCGTATTGACAGACTCTGACGAAAGTATTAATTTCATCGATGCGTCCGATTTGGACAGGTGTGTAGTTGTGGCTCAGACGACTTTTGAGCAATCAAAGTATGAAATTATTGTTGAAAAATTAAAAAAATGGGCAAAAGGTGGGCATAAAACAGTTGAGTTTTTTAATACAATTTGCTATACTACAAACGCAAGGCAGGTTGAAGCCTTAGAATTGTCAAGGTTAAACGATGCCGTTGTTGTTGTTGGCAGCAAAACGAGTGCAAATACCGTTGCTCTTTTTAATATTGCAAAATCTGTCAACAAAAACGTGTTTTTTATATCGGGTTTAAGCGAATTTTCGTTTAACATAAATCAATTTCGTAGCATAGCAGTTCTTGCAGGGGCGTCGACTCCTTCGTGGCTGCTTTTGGAGGTAGTTAACGCTATGAGTGAAACTCAAAAAGCCGCTGAAATGGCGGAAAAGAAATCTGTGAAATCAAAAGAGGCAACTTCACAGCCAAAAAAGGTAGCAAAAACCGAAGATACCGAAGATAACCTTACGATGGACAAAGTCATGAACGACTTAAAGATGCCTGCGTATAAAGAAGGTAAAAGGGTAGAATGTAACGTCATTAGTGCAGATGAAAACGGAATTAAGGTTCAAATCGGCGGTAAAAAGGACGGCTTTATCGATAAGACCGAAGCCTGCTATGACAAAGAATATAACCCGGCAGATTATAAAGCCGGAGACACTATAGAAGCTAAGATTCTTAAAAACGAAAAGGAAGGCGTTTACCTTTCAAAAAGATTGATTGACGCTGAACGCATTGAGGATGAAGAAGCTGAAAAAGCATTAAATGCCGGTGTGTTTACCTTAGAAATGAACGAAGTCGTCAAAGGCGGTTTGAGAGGTAGAATGGGAAGTTACGTTGTATTTGTTCCTGCGTCGCAAATCACCACAAAGTACGTTAAGAATCTTGAAGACTATAAGGGCAAAAAGTTGCGTCTTGTAGTTATGCCGCCTAAAACAAAAGAAGGCGAAGAAGAAGCGGCTGAAAAACCTGCTAAAAAGTCAAAATACATTTTCGCTTCTCAAAGACTTGTCTTAGAGCGTGAGAAAAAAGAAAAAGAAGATGCGTTTTGGGAGAGTATCCACGTCAACGATATCGTAACGGGAAAAGTAAAACGCTTTACCTCTTTCGGTGTATTCGTTAACGTCAGAGGTTTCGATTGCCTTTGCCATATAACTGAAGTAAGTTGGAACAAAATTACCGATGCTTCGACAGTTTTAAAAGCAGGCGAAAATTATGATTTTGTCGTTTTGAAAATGGATCGCGAAACAAACAAAATTTCGCTTGGATATAAACAGCTTCAAAAGAAACCTTATGAAATCGCCGCAGAAAAATATCCTGTCGGAACGGTTATCAAAGGTAAAGTCGAAAGAATTTTCCCATACGGTGCGTTTGTTTCGATTGACGATGGAGTAGACGGCTTAGTTCACGTTTCTCAAATTGCTCATTCTTGGGTTAAAAATGCAAACGAAGTATTGAAAGAAGGGCAAGAGGTTGAAGCAAAGATTATCGGTTTTGAAGACAACCGTATAACGCTTTCAATTAAAGAATTATTGCCTCCTCCTGAAGAAAACGAAATTGCCGAGGGTGAAGAAAAGAAACCTAGAGCTAAAAAAGCTGACGGCGAGAAAAAAGAAAAGAAAGTTAAGAAAGCTGAAAAGCCTGAGGAACTTCGTGAATGGCATTCTGAAGACAGCGGTGCAACCTTGCTTGGCGATCTTCTTAAAACGTTTGATTTCAGCGTTGAAGAAGAGACTCCTGCCCCAAAGAAAAAAACCGCTTCAAAAAAGAAGGAAGCTG
>CAMGKS010000059.1 GCA_946056785.1 uncultured Clostridia bacterium | reverse complement strand
CAAAATTGATCGTATCATTCTTGTTGGCAAAGAAAAAATCAAAGTTAAAAATCAAAGTTATAGAAGATTGAAGCTTAAAAATCAAAGTCATAGAGAATCAAAGTTTATAAATCAAAGTTAAAAATCAAAGTTATAGAAAATCAAAGCAACGGAAGAAACTATAAAAAAGCGATAGAAAAATTTTCGGAAAGTAATAACGGCGGTTGCGGGGTAAGAGGTTTTAACGGTTTAAATTAAAACTTTAAAATGCTTTTTATCGAATGCGGTATTAATTTTGTCTTTTTGACAATAATTAAGGCGTTGACAGGAGGTACAATGAATCCATTAAAAGAGAAAGCAAAAAATTTAGACAGTTTGTTTATGCGTATGGATAAAACTTACGTTAAACCTTACAACAAAAACGAAGTCAACCCTTACAGCAAAACAAGAGTTATTCTGATGAACGGTACGGAATTTGAACAGGTCTGGTTTACGCACGGTTGGCACAGACATGAAATCAATCAGGATTTAAGGCGTGATTTGGCGGTGCTGAGAAAATTGGAACAACAACAGCAAAAATTGATTTCATGTTTAAAACCTATTGACGAAACGATTCTTGAATCTACGATAGGATATGAACAGCTTGCCGTTGACCTTACCGCTTGTATGGCGAGAACGGAAAAAGACGTCGGCGTAAAAGAGCAATTAGATTTTGCATTGCTTGAAGATTTTGACCATTTGTACAGATATGCCGACTTGCTGGAAATGGACATGGGCGTTAAAGCTGAAAAATTAGTCGGCAAGTATACGGATATTATGCCGGGACGTCCTACAATATCAGAACACCGACACCCGCTGGACTCTATAAGAAGACCTATAAATTCTTCAGCGGACATTTTAACGAAGTTGCACGTTAATATCATAACGGCAGCCGAACAGCAAACTATGAATTATTATATGAACGTGGGCGGTTTTTACGGAAACGACCTCGGCAGAAAGCTTTACGCCGAAATAGCAATGATAGAAGAACAGCACGTTTCGGAGTACGGCTCGCTTTTAGACCCGAATTGTACCATGCTCGAAAGTCTTGTAATGCATGAGTTTACAGAATGTTATCTTTATTATTCGTGTTATCAGACTGAAACTTGCGAACATCTTAAAAAGGTATGGGAGATGATGTTTGAACAAGAAATTTCCCATCTGCATTATGCCGTCGAATTGTTGCAGAAATATGAGAAGAAAGACGCCGAATCTGTCATAGGAAAGGGCGAATTCCCTCAGCTTCTTGATTTTGAATCGAATATCGAATACGTCAGAAAAGTTATGAAAGCAACGGTGGAAAATACGGCCAGCAAAGAAAATATAATTTCTGTTAAAGAATTGCCGAAAGATTCCCGATTCTTCACGTATCAGGAACAAATAGTAGGTTCGCAATGTGCCGTACCGTCGCACGAAGTCATAGACAGCTATATCAAAATGAACGGCGAAGATTACAGATGGGAAGCGGCACCGCACCCGATTGAATGTTTAAAAGACAGACGCATAGACAACACAACGCTTGGCAGACAAGCATAATATAAAGAGAGCGTAGCTCTCTTTTTTATTGCTTAAATTATGTAATTGTGTTAAATTATGTTTGATATGTATTTTATACTTGCTATTGTTTACATAACTTTTATATCGTTAGGTCTTCCCGATTCATTATTCGGCGTGGCTTGGCCGGTTATGCATTCCGATTTGGGAATGCCGGTAAGTTATGCTTCGATAATTTCTATAATAACCGGCATAAGCAGCTGCTTAATGAGCCTTTTTGCCGGAATGCTTATTAAAAAAGTCGGTACAAGCCGTTTAACTTTTGTTTCCGTTATGCTTACCGCATTCGGGCTTTTGGGAACGAAATTTGCCGACAGTTTATGGATGCTTATCGTATTTGCCGTTTTGCTGGGCATAGGGGCAGGGGCTGTGGATACCGCCTTAAATTATTACGTTTCCAACAATTACAAAGCAAGGCATATAAACTGGTTACATTGCTTTTGGGGCGTCGGCGTCGTTATAAGTCCTCTTATTATGTCGCCGTTTCTTCAAACAGCCGATTGGCGTGGCGGTTATATGACCATTGCAATCATTCAGTTTGCAATATCGTTTATCATTTTGTGCTCATTGCCGTATTGGCGAAAAGTAGAGAAAAAGCAGTGTTTTGTAACAAGCGGAGAAACCGCTTCGCAAAAAACAGGCTTTTTCAGCGTTTTAAAATGCAAAGGCGTTAAACCGTCGATTTTGCTTTTTGCGTTTTATTGCTCGATGGAATTTTTAATGATTACTTGGGGAGCAAGTTATCTTGTCAATACTAAATTCGTCACGGCGTCTTTGGCATCGAATTTAATGACGCTTTATTACGGCGGCGTGATGCTGGGAAGGTTGTTAAGCGGCTTTTTGACGGTATGGCTACGTGACAGACAATTGATATGGGCGGGAACGGTTATTTCGCTTGTGGGAATAGTTGTTTTGGCTTTGCCTGTCGGTATATATTCGGTTGCAGGTTTGTTTTTGATAGGCTTCGGATTCGGCCCTATTTTTCCTAGTGCGTTGCATGCGACAAGCTATCGTTTTAAAGGTGACGTCGCTACGTATCTGACCGGATATCAAATGGCGATAGGCTACGGAGCCGGTTTTCTCGTTCAACTTGTTTTCGGATACGTGACTCCGTATATCGGGTTTGACACCATGCCGCTTTGGATGGTTGTTTCAAGCGGCCTTATGATAATTACACTGTTTCGTCTCGATAAGGTTGTGGCCAACAGCAAAGTTAATTTTCTCGATTGAAATATTCAGAGTAAAAAGCGTTACGTTTTGGAGTCAATCATATTTTGGTTCAATCGCACTTTCAGGTTCTATCGGCGTTGAATTGAAAGGGTTCACGCTGAATGCTCAAAACGCCGTTACAAATTTTAATTGCAGTTCGGCATATCGGTCGATTGATTTAATTTAATAGGCGGTAGAATAACAGTTAATTTTGTTTTATTCAATTCGCTTGCGACAATAGATAGCGACAAGGAGATTTTTCAGAAAATAGCCTTAATGTAAAACGATAAGGTTTTATAGGTAAATTTTAAAAGTGATACGTATGGAAGTTGAATTGTTATCTCCCGTTGGAGATTTTGAAAGTTTAAGAGCCGCCGTTAATTGCGGTGCCGACGCCGTTTATCTTGGTATGAGCGGTTTTAACGCCCGTGCAAAAGCCAAAAACTTTGGAGATGACGAATTGATTGAAGCGGTCGAATATGCCCATTTCAGAGGGGTAAAAGTTTACGTCACTTTAAACACTTTGGTTTATAACGATGAATTTGACGAACTTTTCGGGCTGGTAAAAAAAGCGATAGAGGCAAAAGTCGACGCATTTATCGTTCAGGACTTAGGGGTAGCCCGATTTTTAAGAGAGAGTTTTGACGGCATAGAATTGCATGCAAGCACTCAGCTTGGAGTGCATAATCTTTCGGGAGCCGAAATTGCACAGAAAGTCGGTTTTAAGAGAGTGGTACTGTCAAGAGAAACAAAACTTGAAGATATTCGCAAAATAAAGGAAAATACTAATCTTGAAATAGAATTTTTTGTTCATGGAGCTTTATGTTCATCGTTTAGCGGAAATTGTCTTATAAGCAGTTTTAAAAGCGGCGACAGCGGAAACAGGGGAAGATGCGCTCAGCTTTGTCGTTTGCCTTATTCTACAGAATCTAAAAGCGGATATCTCGAATCGACGAAAGATTTATGCCTTATAGACAGTTTGCAGACTTTGGCGGCAGCCGGAGTTACGAGTTTTAAAATCGAAGGGAGATTGAGACGTGCCGGATACGTTGCGATTGCGACAAGGGCATACAGAAAAGCTATTGACAGTTTGGGCAGTTTGCCGAACGGCTTAAAAAACGAATTGTTAAAAGCATATTCAAGAGGTAAGTTTAACGAAACGGCATATTTGTATGATAATTACGACAAACTGAATATTTCTTTCAATAATCATCGTGGAGTAAAAATAGGAAGACTTGACGAGGTTAAACGCTTTAAAAACTTGTATAAGCTGGAAATATCTTCAAGCCACGATATTGCCGTCGGTGACGGTTTGAAATTTTTTGAAAGCGGCAAAGAGGCAGGCAGTCTGGGCGTCGGTTCCGTTGAAAATAAAAACGGGAAGTATTATGTTTTTTCGGCTAAGTCTGCGGCAAAAGGAAGCGACGTTTATCTGACTTTGGACAGCCGACTTGAGAAGGAAGCGTTATCAACGGAAAAAAAAGTGCCGCTTCAAGTCGATTGTATGGCAATAAGCGGACAAAAACTTCTCGTTACGGCAAAAAGCGGAAATTTCAAAACGGTTTATGAGAGCGATTTTGTTTTGGAAAAAGCAAAAACTCAGGCGTTAACGGAAAAAGACTTTATCGACACTTTCAAAAAAAGCGATTTTTGTTTGGAGAAACTACATTTAACCACGGACGGCGTATTTATAGCTAAATCGGTTTTAAACGAGTGCAGAAGAATTGCACTTGACTCTTTGAAAAAAGAGATACTAAAAAGTTTTAATAAACCGATAACGGCAAAAGCTGTTTCCATCGATAGCGGTTCTAATTTTAATAACCGTGGCGACAATGCCGTGAACGTAAACAAAAAAAGAATTATTGTAGTCGGAAACGAGAGAGAATATAATTTTGCAAAAGAATTTGACGCAATGATCGCTATTTCACCGTCTTCATATTTTGATAAAAATTTATCCGACTTTTTGGAAAATCATAAAGTGGGACTTTGCCTTCCGATTGTTGCGGAACAATCGGAGATCAAGAAATTCGAAGCACTTGTTTTGAAAAGCGATTTTATCGTTGCAAACAATCTTTGGGGACTTAAGTGGGCAGAAAAAGTCAAAACCGTTGCCGGAACGGGGCTGAACGTATTTAATAATTATGCCGTAAACGAGTTGAAAGATCTGGGAGCCGATAATTGTATTATGTCGCTTGAATTATGCAAGGGCGGTTATAATTATGGCGGAGAATACTATTATTCGCTTGGGTATCCCGTTCTTATGAATTTTGTCTATTGTCCTTTTAAAGAATTATACGGTAATGGCGAGAAGAACTGCGACAAGTGTAGATTTAAAGATGTCGAATATCGGGACGCTAAAGGCAATTCATATTCGATACGACGGGTTAAATCAGGGCGGTGCAGGTTCGAGTTGCTGGGACAACCTATAAATTCGGTAAATAAACATCCGATGAATGAATTTATCGATTTACGCGGTTTCTCCGCCGATGAATTTCAGTCGGCTTTGGACGGAAAACAGGTTAAACCGTGTGAAAGCGTCGGAAAATTGAATTTAAGGATAAAATAGCTTTTGAGTTCTGACGAAGTCAAACTTAAAATAATAAAAATTAGTATTGTTTTTTACGGCTGAGGGTGTTATCATTAAATCGATAGGGTGAAACGTGAGATACTTGTTTTTTGATATTGAATGTTGTGACGGAAAAAATATTTGTAGCTTTGGATACGTTATTACCGACGCAGATTTTAACGTGCTGACAAAAGAGGATATAATAATTAATCCTGAGGCAGAGTTTAGATTGTCACGCAGCGGTTTTGACCCTAATATTAAATTGGCTTACGATGAAAGCGAATTTTTTAAAGCCGAGCCTTTTCCTTTTCATTATGAACGTATAAAAGAAATTTTGATGGACGGGAATCAAATTGTGTGCGGGCATGCGGTAAATAACGACGCCGTTTTTTTGAAAACCGCATGCGCAAGATATAAATTGCCGCAATTGAGTTATTATTTTGCGGACAGTCAAAAAATTTATAATATGCTTGGAGCGTCCGTCAATTTTTCACTTGAAAAAATAGCGGAAAATTTAAAAATAGAACCGATGAATTTACATAAATCTGATGACGACGCTCATTTGACTATGCTTGTGGTTAAAAGTTTATGCAATATTCTTAAACTCAGTTTAAAAGAAATTATTGAAATTTGTCCGTCTGTCGTTGCGAACACTCAGGACGGAATTATTAAAAAAAGCAACGCATCGTCAGGCAAGGCATTGAAGCGGCTTGTTAAAGAGATAAAAAGCGGCGAAGGGATTTTTTGCGGGAAAAAGATTGCTTTCAGTGAAATTTTAGAAAAACACGACACCGTAAAAGTTTGGTCGATCATAAAAGAATTTGCGTCAAAAGGCGGCGTTTATACGAATCTCGCCGATACTGCCGATATATTTATAAAGACAAAAAACGTTGACTGCAAAAGAATGCGTTCCGCAAAGGCGGCAAAAGCAGAAATAGTTGATATATTCGATTTTGCCGGGCGGTTGGGATTGGATTTTTCATGTTTTGATTTCGAAAGCTTAAAACCTAAAAAATCCGCTATAAAAACTGCGGCGACTCTTGGCGATATGTTGAAAGAACGGGGCATCGACCTTTACGCATTGGAATTGGACGATAATAATACGGATAAACGAGAGTAGGTTCAATTATCTTATAGCTTTCCTACGTTTAAACAGAACTTTTTAATTTTGTCTTTTAATTTAGTATAGATATTTCAAACGCTTTGAATTGTTTCCATAACGATTTTACACATATTTAAACTTAGTCGTTTCTGTGATTTTCATATTTACGCATATTTAAACTTAGTCGTTTCTGTGATTTTCATATTTACACATATTTAAACTTAGTAGTTTCTGCGATTTTCATAGTCCGCATTATAAGAAACGTTTAAAATTTAACGACAATATAATTGCCGTTATAATTTTCGCTTAAGGAAGAAGGGCGGTAACTTTTAGTTTTATTTAGCATTTAAATTTTATCGTTTAAGCCTATTCTAATATTTATAATGCGTCCGACGTTTTATAAATCTTTATAATATTATTTTTCATCTATAATATTATTTTCATCAGAATGAAAATTTTTATCTTGGCAATAATAAAATGCGGAGGTAAAAATGGAATTATTGAAAAGTAAAACTTATGAAAACTTAGCGAAAGCGTATGCAGGCGAATGCC
>CAMGKS010000058.1 GCA_946056785.1 uncultured Clostridia bacterium | reverse complement strand
TCGGCGAAGCCGTTGCTCACCACCGTCAGTGCGTACTTGCTCGCCAAATATGCCATGGTTCTTTTATCGGGGCGTCGGCACTTAGTTCGATTGACGCTCCTTGCACAAACGTGCCTGCCGCCATAATTACTTTGTGTTTATATCCCGGCATATCCCACGGTTCAAGCAACAAATTGCTGTCGACGGGAGAAATCGCCTGAATAGAACGAATAAAATCAATAAGTTTTTGCGAGTCGTTAAATTTTATGCTTGTAACGATATCATACGGTCTGACCTGTTCACAATCAGGCTGTACCTCATATCCCAACGCCTTATAGGTTTCGGAAAACAAACAGCATGATTTTAAAGCGTTTTTAACCACGCTTGGGGCTAAAAACAATCCTTCATAAAATTGCGTATATCCAAAGGCGTACGAGCCGACTTCCATACCTATAGACGGTGCCGTAAGTTTATATCCGCACATATCGACTAAATCTTTTCTTCCTGCAATATATCCGCCTGTAGGCGCAATTCCTCCACCGATATTTTTAATAAGCGACCCCGCCATAACGTCTGCCCCTACGTTCAAAGGTTCAACTTCTTCGACAAATTCACCGTAACAATTATCGACAATAACGATTGTATCTCGGCTGATTGACTTTACAAACCTACACACGTCCTCTATTTGTGAACACGATATTGCATTACGCCAATTATACCCTCTCGAACGTTGAATAAAAACAGCTCTTATCGGTTCTTGAATTAAGGCGTTTTTGATTTTTTCCTTATCAAACGAAACGCTTTGCCCATCGTTTAACAAGTCGATTTTGTCAAATTTAATTCCGTATTCTGAAAGCGACCCGACGCCTTTGCCCAAAATTACGTCTGTCAAAGTATCGTACGGCATGCCTGAAATTGCTATAAATTTGTCATTCGGTCTTAATACCCCGAAAAGCATAGTCGACAAAGCGTGTGTACCGCTGACCATAAGCGGAGAAACGATTGCACTTTCTCCCCCTAAAACTTCGGCAAACAATTTTGCTAAAACGTCTCTGCCTATATCGTCATACCCATAGCCGTTTGTACCGGAAAAATGTCTTGCGGCTACGTTATTGTTTTTAAAAGAATTAAGAACTTTTTCTTGATTTTTTAACGCAACGCTATCTATTTGTTTAAACAGCCCCGACAGTCTTTCTTCACAATTTTCAACAAATTCTACAACTTCTTTATTCATTTCGAATTTTCCTTAATTTTTATTGATTTACCGTATATTTTTTATAAACCATTATAAAAAACGCTGTTTTTTGTAATGGTTTTCTTATTTTTTTGCTTTTTTCGCTTTTTTTATTTGCGTATCGTTGTTTTGAAAATTAAAATAAAAAATTTTCGTCATCGATTGTAACAAGGCACAAAAGCGACTTTGCTTAAACGCTTAAAAACCTTTTCACCAAAGAAACCGCCGAATCGTCATCATAAGGATTAATCCAATTTATCTCTTTATAACGCCTGAACCACGTTAATTGACGTTTTGCATAGTTTCTTGAATGTTTTTTAATTTTTTCTTTTATTTCTTCGACGTTAAAACCGTTATAATCGGCAAATTCTTTGTAACCGATTGCCTGCATAGATTGTAAGCTAAAATCATTTATCGATAACACTTCTAAAGCAAGTCCTTCTTCAAACATAACGTCCACTCTCTCATCGATTCTCGAATATAGCAAAGCCCTATCCATATCCAACCCCAACATTAAATAATCAAACGGTGGCGGAGTTATTTTATCCGCTTGTTCGCTTTTTGGTATGCCTGTTTTTAAAAAAATTTCAAGAGCTCTGATTACGCGTTTTGTATCGTTTGGATGAAGTTTTTTCGCTGTTTCGGCGTCAACTTCGTTAAGTCTTCTATATAACTCGATTTCACCGTATTTTTCAAGATCCGATTCCAATTTGCGTCGTATTCCGTCATCTTTATCGGCTTTTGAAAACGACATAGGTCGGATAAGCGATTCAACGTAAAGCCCCGTACCGCCGACTATCACGGGCAATTTACCCCTACTCCATATATCCGAAATAATCTGCAAAGCCGTTTTTTGGTATTCGGCAACCGAAAAATCAGCGTCATAGTCTACAACGTCAATCATGTGATGCGGGATACGCTCTCGGTTTTTTAAACTTTCCTTTGCCGTTCCTATATTGAGCTTTCTATATATTTGCATAGAATCGCAAGATACGATCTCGCCGCTAAAAATCTCTGCGATTTTTAAGCCTAAGGCAGATTTTCCCGAAGCCGTAGGACCTACGACAAACACCGCTTTGTTCTTTTTTTCCATTGTCGTTCCTTTTACACTATTCTTTTAAAAAGTTTTTCAAGTGCTTGTTTTTCTATTTCAATAATCGCCGGTCTGCCGTGAGGACATTGTTTAGGAAAATCGTTTTTGAAATCTTTAATTAAATATTCAAGTTGTTCTTCCGTGAAACTGTCGCCGCCTTTTATTGCCGCTTTGCAAGCAGACTGGCAAATACGTTCGTAAAGCAAATTTTCAATCGTTATATCTTCATTAAACGAGGTCAAAAGATTGTGCAGGAATTCTTTTAGCCTTACGTTCAGCATTATTGCAGGTATAGCTAAGATTTCTATGCGGTTGCGACTTTCGTCCAAAGCTATCTCAAAACCGATTTTTTGTAAAGACGGCAACATGTTTTTTACGCGGGAAAACGCATTATAATCAATCTCTTCGCTAAACGAAAACAGCATAGGCTGCGAAACCGATTCCTCTTGCGATATCGACGAGATAAGCCTATCGAATATTATGCGTTCGTGAGCGGCGTGCTGGTCGATCAAATAAATTTTACCTTTATTTTTAACTAAAAGATACGTATCAAAAAGTGAGCACAAAACTTTTGTAGACTCCGCTTCGCAAAATATGCCGCAATCTTCGCCCTCTTTTGCCTTGCCGTTATCCGTATTAATATTTTGTAAAGAATTTATAAGTTCAAGGTTCGATTTGCCGTAATTATCGACCGACTGTTCATTTGACGCATATTCTTCCGTTTTTAAAGAACTTTGAAAATTTGTTTTGCGATAATTATAGTCGTGCGAACTTTCATCTGCGACACCGACTCTTTCCGCCAAAAGTTCAACGTCACACGGTTTTTTGGAATTTTCATTTGTGTCGTCTAAGTTTTTGCCACTTGGGCGATCGGAAGAAAAATCTCGCAATTTATATTCCCCGCCACTAAACTCAGATTTTGCGTCACAAGGTATAGAATAAGCACTAACACCTTCATTTAATTGATTTTTTGCAAACAAATCGGAAAAATTCAAGTCGGAATTTATCGGAACACAGAAATTCGTCTCCGTGCCTTTGTCATTAATTTTACGATTGATTTCCGCTTCGAGCGAAAACGACGTTTCGTTTATAGCCAACGTTTCGGCAACCGATTTATATACGAACCCGAAAACCGCATTAGGCGATTGAAAACGGACTTCCGATTTTTGAGGATGAACGTTGACGTCAACAAAATCAAAAGGTAAAATCAAGGACAACACAAACATAGGATATGAATGCTTCATAAGCAAGCCGCCATACGCTCTTTCAACTGCCAAGCAAAGATTCTTATCCTGAACAACTCTTCCGTTTACAATAATCACCTGCCCGCTTCTTGTAGACCTTGTATGTTCGGGGTCTGAAATAAAACCGCTTAAAATGAAATTGTTATGCCTGAAATTCATTTCATAAAACTTATCCGCTAAATTTCCGAACACCGAGTAAAGAGCTTCTTTTGCTCCCTTTCCGTTACTTTGTATAAGCGTCCTTCCGTCGGCTTTTAGCGAAAAAGAAATTTCAGGATTAGCAAGAATTAAATTTGCAACTTTTTCAAAAATATACTTTTCTTCCGTTTTCGTTGATTTTAAAAATTTTAATCTAGCAGGAACGTTATAAAACAAATCGCAAATTTCCACGGTAGTTCCGTCCATTCTTGCAGCCTCAAAAGGCAAAGGTGAAACGCCGGGATCATAGCAATAAGCGCTTTCACCCTTAATTTTTGAAACGATTTTCACTTTTGAAACAGCTTCGATACTTGCTAATGCTTCTCCGCGAAAACCGAACGTTGAAATTGTGCTTAAATCTTCTGCCGAGCTGAGTTTGCTTGTAGCGTGCGGTTTAACAGACAAAACTAAATCTGTTTTATCCATTCCGATTCCGTTGTCGGAAACTTTAATCGTTTTTAAACCGCCGTTTTCTATTTCAACGTCAACGATAGTCGCCCCTGCGTCTAAACTGTTTTCGATCAATTCTTTAACAACCGACGAAGGACGCTCAACGACCTCGCCTGCCGCTATCATATTGAAAACGTTTGGTTTTAATTCGTTTATTCTGCTCATGCGAGTTAATCCTTACTTCTTTTTATCAATTCGTCAAGTATGCTTAAAGCTTCTATCGGCGTGCAATTGTTCACTTCTACGCCTTCCAAAATCTCTTTCATGGCGTCAAATTTTGCAAGTTTAATTTCGGTTAAATTGGCAACTCTATCGGCAGCCGCTTTTTTGCCGTCGCATATCGCAACTTTCTCTCCGCTTTCAATCGATTTCATTATTCGTTTTGCGTTGTCTACCACGCTTTTTGGGACGCCTGCAATCTGAGCAACTTCGATACCGAAACTTTTATTTGCTCCGCCTTCCGAAATTTTATGTAAAAACAAAACCGATCCGTTTATTTCTTTGACTAAAACTTTAAAAAGCTTTACGCCTTCCATACCGTCAAGAGCTATAAGTTCATGAAAATGCGTTGCAAATAAGGTGTTAGCTTTTATATTTTTGTTTATTTCTTCCATTACCGCCCAAGCGATACTGAGTCCGTCAATGGTGGACGTACCCCTGCCGATTTCGTCTAACAACAATAAACTGTTTTCGGTTGCATTGTTCAAAATAGTCGCAACCTCAATCATTTCTACCATAAAAGTACTTTGACCGCTGCTTAAATCGTCGCTGGCGCCGATTCTCGTAAAAATACGGTCGACAATGGAAATTTCCGCTTTCTTTGCAGGAACAAAACTGCCGATATGAGCCATTAACGTAATAAGAGCTACCTGACGCATATAAGTACTTTTACCTGCCATGTTAGGTCCGGTGATTATCATCGTCCTGCTGTCGCTGCCGTTTAAACAAGTATCGTTTGGTATATAATCGAAACTTGCGGACAGCTTTTCTACAACCGGATGCCGTCCTTCCGAAATTATTATCTTATTGCCGTCAACAATCGACGGTTTACAATATCTGTTTTTAACCGCAACGGTTGCGAGAGAACAACAAACGTCGATACAAGCAAGAGCCAAAGCGTTTTGCTGAAGCGAAGAAACTTGTCCTAACAAAACTTCTTTTATTTCCGCAAAGAGCGAGGCTTCGAGTTTCGACGCATTTTCATCCGCATTTAAAATTTGTTCTTCTATTTCTTTGAGTTCAGGCGTAACGTATCTTTCACCGGTCGTTAACGTTTGTTTTCTTTGATATCTGTATGGTACTTTATCTATAAACGACTTCGACACTTCGATATAATAGCCGAAAACCCTGTTATAACCTATATGCAAAGTTTTTATGCCGCTTTGAACGCGTTCTTCAGCTTCGAGATTGGCAAGCCAAACTTTTGCATTTTCTTTTATATGTCTGTACTTCTTTAAATTTTCGTCGTAACTATCAAGAATATATCCGCCGTCTTTTGACTGAACGTTATTTTCGTCAATAGCGTTGAACAAAAGCGTTTTTAAATTTTCCAATTCATTTAAAGAATCTGCCAATTTTTTAATATATTCCGAATCGGACTCAATTAAAAGCAATTTGATATCGGGAATGATTTTAAGCGAATTTCTTATTGCGACGCAATCTTTTGGCGTCAAAGTTCCGTACGGAATTTTAGCCGTAAGTCTTTCCAAATCGGAAATCCCCGACAAGTATTCTTTTAAACGCTCTCTAATAGAAATGTTATTAAACAAATATTCGGTTGCGTTTAAACGTTCGCAAATCTCTTGTTTATTTTGCAACGGCTGTTCAATCAATCTTTTCAGACTTCTCGAACCCATGCTGGTTTCACAGCAATCTAAAACGCCCAAAAGCGAACCGTTACGTTTACCGTCTTTTGCCCTTGCAACAAGTTCAAGATTTCTTTTTGTATTGCCGTCAAGCATCATAAAAGAATTCTTTTTAACAAGCTTAACCGGTCTTAATTGCGATAACGTTCTTTTTTGAGTTTCTTTTAAATACTCAAGCAAGCCGCCTGCCGCAGATACGGCAAGTTTTTCATTCTCACAGCCGTACACCGACAAAGAAACCACTTGAAATTGTTCTAATAGCGATTTTTCTGCGTTATCGTAATTGTACGCACTGTCTACAATCGCCCTGAGCATATTGTCCTGAGAAAAGTAATTTAATTTCGACAGCAAATTATACTCAGAAAATCCGCAAACGGTTTCGGACGGAGATATCGAGCATAACATACTGTCCAACTCGGAAAGCTTTCCTTGAAAAACGCAAAACTCGCCCGTCGATATGTCGCTCCAACTTAATCCGAAATTGTCGTTATTAATAGAGATGGACGCAAGATAATTTGGAGCTTTTTCATCAAGTATGGTATCTTCCATTATCGTGCCTTTTGTAATAACTCTGATTACGTCACGCTCTACCATACCCTTAGACGTAGCCGGGTCTGTTAATTGCTCGCATATAGCGACTCTGTATCCCTGTTCGATCAACTTTCTGACGTATCCGTCAACAGCATGATAAGGAACGCCGCACATAGGAGCACGCTCACTAAGTCCGCAATCTCTGCCCGTCAACGTCAAATCTAACACTTTGGAGGCCGTTACCGCATCGTCGAAAAACATTTCATAAAAGTCGCCCAATCTAAAAAGCACTATAGCGTCTTTATAATTTTCTTTAATTTCAAAATACCTTCGCATCATAGGCGAAAGTTTCGGATTATTCTTTATTTCTTGCATACGTATTCCTTAATTTTTCCCCGTCCGTAATTTGATTTCTTAAAATTTTAGTTTGCTTTTGCCGTAATCTGAATTGCACTCAATTTAGAATTTATGCGGTTTGGAATTTTCTTTTAGTTTTCAATCT
>CAMGKS010000057.1 GCA_946056785.1 uncultured Clostridia bacterium | reverse complement strand
GTTTAATATTTTTATATATTTAATAGTTTTTATTTGTCAAATTTTCAATATGCCTTTTACCGGAAAAATATTGCTTTGAAACTTCATTTATTTAGTTATTATACTACTAAAAATCGGAATTGTAAAATAAATATAAACTATGAACGTTGTCTTTTT
The DNA here is from genome assembly GCA_946056785.1 of uncultured Clostridia bacterium. Classification (GTDB taxonomy): domain Bacteria; phylum Bacillota; class Clostridia; order Christensenellales; family CAG-917; genus CAG-917. The sequence goes on along the minus strand of CAMGKS010000057.1, from coordinate 7,021 downwards.
ATTACTATCCGTATCGGGACTTGTGGCGTTGACGGTCATAAATCCCGAATCGGTTTTCCCTACTATGATAGGCGGAGCTACAAACGCAATATCTTTGTGCCTTAAATTGCTTGCAATTTACAGCGTATGGTTATCCGTTCTCAAAATGCTTGAAAAATCGGGGCTCGACGCAAAATTGACAAAACTCATTAAACCGGTTGCTAAAAAGCTATTTAAAGGAGAGTCTGATGAAACTTATAAATATATATCTATAAATCTTGCTTCAAACATGCTCGGAATGGGCGGCGCGGCAACGCCTGCCGGAATAAAAGCTATGGAACTTATGGACGACGGCTCGGGAACCGTCACGCACAATATGAATTTGCTTTTAGTCATATCTGCCACGTCTATACAACTTATTCCCGCAACCGTAATAGCGCTGAGAAGCAGCGGCGGCAGCGTAAGTCCTACCGATATAATGGCTCCTACTTTGCTTTCAACGACAATTACAACTGCCGTAGGCATTATTGCCTGTAAAATTATAGCCCATACCAAAAACAAAACCAAGCTTAAAATTTCAAGCGGCAAAGAAGGCTTGCCGATTAAAACGCAAAACGAGAAACGCAAATTTAAATATGCAGTTTTCACTTTAAAACAAAGAAAAAGGAAAACTTAAAATGATAAAGTATATTTTACCTACGTTGGTAGGTCTCATAATCTTATATTCTGCCATAAAAAAAGTTAAGATATATGATTGTTTCATTGACGGGGCAACGGAAAGTATTGCTTTAATAAAGGCGGTGTTCCCTTACGTAGCCGCCGTTTTTATTTGTATTGCCCTGTTCAAAGAGAGCGGACTAAGCGGACACGTAACAAAACTTTTATCCGTGCCGCTCGCCTATCTCGGTATTCCGTCGGAACTTACGGAATTGATTCTTTTAACGCCCCTTTCGGGAAACGGAACGTTGGCTTTACTTGAAGACATAATAGAAACTTATGGAGCGGATAGTTACGTTGCACGGTGTGCCTGTGTAATTTCGGGAGCAACCGAAACCGTTTTTTACATATCGGCAGTATATCTGTCAAAGTGTAAATCGAAAAAAATTTCGTACGCAATAGGAATAGCTTTGTTGTCTACTCTTATAGGCACGACGTTCGCTTGTTTTATATGTAGATTTATTTAAAATCGTTGGGCTGTTTATATTATTTAAACGCAAAACGGCGTTAAACCGAATAAAAAAGAATAAAAACTCGGTAAAACCGTTAAACTAAACCGAATGAAAAATAATCAAGCGTAAAACAAATTTTAAACTATCGGCAAAAGTTAATCATAAAACGGACTTCATAAAACGTAAAAATCGGAAAATAAAAACGGCGTATAATACGTCGTTTAAAAATATTCGTCGACTGCTTTCATCATTTCGTCATAACCGTTCATAGACGTAAAAACCAAATTCGTTTTTTTAGGCAGTTGCGCCGTTTTTGCATAAGCGCATAAATGTTTTTTCATAACCTGAACTAAAACTTTTTCCGGGTAATAATTTTTCGCTATTTCAATTTGCTTTAAAATATCCCCTTTAATATCGAGGTTAAACGGCAATCCTAAAATTTCGGAAAATATAAACGGTCTGCCGATAGCCGCTCTTGCCACCATAGCTCCGTCGGCTTTCGTATATTCCATAGCTTTTATATAGCTTGCTTTTGAATTTATATCGCCGTTAACTATAACCGGCACGTTTACCGTTTCTTTCACTCTTTTAGCAAAACTCCAATCGGCTTCTCCGCTGTAAAACTCCGCCTGACGCCTTCCGTGAACGGTTATTGCGTCCGCTCCGCCTTGTTCTGCCATCTTGGCACACTCTAAAACCGAATCGGTAAGATGCCCTATTCTGAATTTAACGGTAACGATTTTTCCGCTCTCTTTCGTTGCTGATACTATCTCGGATACCAACGAAGGATTGTCCATAACCGCACTTCCGTCACCGTTTGACACTATCTTTCTGACGGGACAACCCATATTTATATCGATAATATCGAACTTTTGCAATTCGTCAAAAGCGGTGACTTTTTTGAAAATTTCGGGGTCGCTGCCGAAAAGTTGCACGGCTTTAGGGATTTCGTCGTCTAACGTTTCAAGAAGCAGTTTTGTATTGCCGCCATAATAAAGTCCTTTTACGCTGACCATTTCCGTATATGTAAGTGCCGCCCCGTATTTTCTCGCCAGATATCGCATTGCGGCGTCGCTGTAACCGGCTATAGGTGCGAACAATAAATTGCTTTTAAGTTCTAAACCGCCTATTTTCATTTTTCTTTTTCCTTAACTTTTCCCCAGGCTTCGTCCATTTCGGCAAGACTGCATTCTTCCGGACTTTTTCCGTTTGCAAGCAACAGTTCTTCCATGGCGGAAAACCTACGCATAAATTTTTCCGTGGCGGCTTTAAGAGTCAATTCCGGCTCTACGTTTAAAATTCTCAGATAATTGACGACGGCAAAAAGCAAATCGCCGCATTCGTCGGCAATTTCGCTTTCAGACTTTGCCGACAGTATCTCGTTCAATTCTTCCTTAACTTTCAAAAGTGCGTCGTCTGCCGACGGAAAATCAAAGCCGCATTTTTTAGCTCTTTTCTGAACTTTATACGCATACATAAGCGACGGAAGATTTTTAGGCACTCTTGCCATCGAATCGGCATAAGACGTATATTGCTTTTCCTTCTTCTTTGCGTCATTCCAGAAATTCAAAGCCTCATCGGCATTATTAGCATGGTTCTCACCGAAAATGTGCGTATGCCTTGTGATGAGTTTATTGCAAAGCTCAAACAACATATCGCCGTAATCGAACTCGTTATTGTCCATTGCAATATGCGTATGGAATACCGCCTGAAGTAAAACGTCGCCCGCTTCTTCCAACATCATAGATTTGTCGCCTGCGTCAATTGCTTCAAGCAACTCGTATGCCTCTTCTATAAGGTTTATTCTTATGCTATCGTGCGTCTGAGCCTTATCCCACTCACAGCCGTCTTTCGCCCTAAGCCTTGTCATAATGGCAATGAGGTCGTTAAAATCAAATCTTTTGCGTTCGGATAAAGGAAGTTTCGGTATGTATACGATAGCCTTTCCGCCCGAAAAGCTACCAAGTTTCATTTCTTTTATATCGTCAGCAAAAACCTTTACGTCAACGTTTCCGAACGCAAACAACGCCTTATCGTAAAAATCGCTTTTCCCGTCCGAAAATATAAGCACGTCAACGCTTTTATCCGTAAAAAATTGATTTCTGTTTGCTATATCGCAAGCATTGTAAAAAACGTGCGAACCCTTTAAAATCTGTTTCAACTCGTCGTATTTCTCAATTATTTCAAACACCTTACACCTCACCGTCCCAAAACCTAAGTCGGTTTCTCGTTTTAATTAAAAATCCGGACATCGGTAAACTTTTTGTTTCGTCCGTCGTAAAAACGTCGAATGCCGTAATCAGGAAGAAATATACCGTTCCGCCAATCAAAACGGACAACGCAACCTGTAAATATATATTAACGAAAATAAGTTTATTAAGCAAGCTAATTAAAGCAATTACCGCCGAACCGAACGTTATAATGCCTATCCCTTTTATCATTTCTTTGCGATAACCGATTTGTTTCGTCAATAAAACGGAGTTGATTGTCAAAGCCGTTACGGATAATAACAAACTGCCTATCGCCGCCGCCATAATGCCGAGCGTCGCCGTCATAGTCAAAATTATCACCGTTTTTAATGCTACGCCCAAAAGCATAGACAACGCCGAATCGTAAATTTTGTCCAAAGCGCTCAATATTGCTCCTATAATTTCCGCAAGCGACGTTGCGATTAAACAAGGCGACATTACGACGATAAGCGAAGCCCCCGCTTTAATTGCCGCTTCACCTAATTTCGGATACAATATCGACATCACTTCATAATTGTAAAACATAAAAAATACCATTACGGGTATTCCGATTAAAAGGCAAAGTTTGACAGATAATCTCGTTTTAAGAAGTATGCCGTCAAGGTTTAGCAACTCTCTTTCTTTGGACATACTCGGGACTATCGACGCCGCTAAGGATATTAAAACCATAATCGGCATATTTATAAGCGTTGTTACCTGTCCTGAATATATGCCGTACAGTGCGGTGGCTTCCGCAACGCCTGCATTTGCTTTCAATAAATTCACGATAAGAAAACTGTCTATCATAGACGACAAAGGCAAAACGACCGATAAAAACGTAAACGGAATCACAACGCCCCAAAATTTTTTCAGCTCGCCCTTTTGATACTTTACGTCGTTTCTCAATGAGTTTTTATGCATGAGCTTTCTTTCTCTTCTTCTGACCGTAAAATATGCGATTGAAAGAAAAACCATTGCGATAAGTTCGCTTGCCGATACTGCAAACAACGTACCGTATAAAGCATATTTTAAATTTGTCTTTACAAGATAAAAAGCAAGTCCTAATCCCAAGCTTAGTTTTAAAATCTGTTCGATAAGATTAGATACCGTCGTAGGAAGCATGTTCAATCTTCCCTGAAAATAGCCTTTTATCACGCTTGAAACCGAAACGAAAATTATGCTCGGAGCTATAATTAAATAACCTGTCGAGCAATCGGAATTACCTTGCAATATGCCGATTTGCGAATTTAAAAGCATAAGCAATACGGCAGCAAAGCTTGCTGTCGCTATCGATATAATTATGCCGACGCGTACGTGCCTTCTTCCGGATAATCCGTTGGCTGAATCTTCCGCTACAAGTCTGGATACGGCTGAAGTCATGCCGCCGCAACTTAACACGATAAAGAGAGCATAAACGGCATAGACCATTTGATAAAGACCTATGCCTTCTGCCCCCAAAGCGTTTGTAAGCGGTATCCTGTATACGGCCCCGATAATCTTACAAACGATTCCGCCGACTGCAAGCACAATCGCTTGTGCCAAAAAGTTTTCCTTTATTTTGTGCATAAGCCGGACAAAATTTTCACACAGAGATTAACGTAACCGACAAGCGAAGTTCCGTTGTGATTAGTCAGCAAAACCAAACCGCCTACAACGTCGCCCTGACTGATTACCGGAGCAATTATCTGACTTGCCCACAGCATTTCGTCGCCTTCATAAAGCGAAATACGTTCGATACCCTCTTTAAGCTTATATTGTCCTGCTCTGAGAACTTTTACAAGCTCGTCGGATATAATCTGTCCTTCCGCTTTCTTTTTGTCCTTGCCTTCATAAAGAGTTACGCAATTACTGTCGCAAATAAAAACCTCGGCTTCGGTGAATTCCCTTAAAGAAGTGGCTATGTCTTCAAGTATATGTCTCATCGCTTCCATTTCGGAATATTTCTTCATCGTCATAAACTCGCCTTCTACGGCTATTTCAAGTTCGTCGCCTACGTGCAGTCTCATGCTGCGACGTAATTCTTTAGGAATAACTATTCTGCCAAGTTCGTCTATTCTTCTTACGATTCCCGTATTTTGCATAAAAAAACCTCCCTGATTAAAATTAGTATTTTATTCAGAAAGGAAAAAATTCACTTTTTTTAAATTTGAAACGTTTAAACTTCGTTCCGAAAAAATTCAATTCAATATGCGTTCGATTTCAAGGCAGGTAAAATCTCCTATGTCGATAAAATCACGGGGAAGCAAAACCGTCCGATTAAAATTTACAAGTGCGTCGATATGAGAAGACAATAAAATCGGAGTCGTAATATCGAACTTTTCCGCAAAATCTGCAAGTACGTTATGCAAATTTCTGGAGTTTATTTTTTCTATTGACTCAACGGCGTCTGCTAAAATTTTGTCTTCCTTTTTCAATTTTATCCAAAGATTTACCACTAATACTCCTCAACTATTTCCGCAAAATAAAAGTCGTGCATATCGCCGTCCGCATAGAACGAACCGATCTGAGAAAGGTCGCAATTCCCCATATCGAGCTTTGTTATGACCTTGCATTCGAAATATCTTTCGCAACCGTCAACGACAACTCCGTCAACGCTCTTTGCCTTTTTGCTTTTTATGCCCGCTTTCTCCCATTTGGAGCCTTCTTTTCCGCTTAACTTACCGCAAACTCCCAAAGCCTCTTTCATCTCGCCTTGTTTCGGGACAGATATCGTAAAAGTTTTTGTTTGTTCGATAAGTTCGTGCGAGTATCTCGATTTTCTCACAACGGCAAGAAAAATTTTCTTTCTCCACAGTACTCCTATCATTCCCCACGAAACCGTCATAACGTTATCTTTTGCACACAAAAAACCTCCCGTCGTCAAAAGCGATTCGAGCGGTTTTTGAACGTTTTCAAAACTTGCCATAATATCCTCCATTGCTTGCTTTTAATTTATTAATATGATAACATACTTTCGATGGTGTCGGCAACCCATCAATAAAAAAAACCGAGGTGAAAATGAAAACGAAAAAAGTTTTTATTATATGCCGTAGTGCACTTATCGCAGCTTTATATTTTATCTTATCAATCGCAGTTCCGTCCATCAGTTTCGGAACAATCCAATTCAGAATATCTGAAGCCCTTACGCTGCTTCCCGTGATTATGCCCGAAGCGATATTCGGACTTACGGTCGGCTGTTTCTTTGCAAATATGTTTTTCAGTCCGTTCGGAATACTCGATATGGCAATAGGAACGTCCGTAACGTTTATAGCGTCCATACTTACTTACCTTTTAAGAAAACATATCGCCGTCTCTGCAATTCCGCCTGTGATTTTAAACGCCTTATTCGTTCCGCTTATCTGGATAATCGACGGCACGGATACGCTGTATTATATAAATATGTTTTCGATATTGATTTCTCAGGCTATCGTTATTTACGCTATAGGACTTCCGCTTACTATCGGTCTTAAAAAAGTTTTACCCGTCATTTTGTCAAAAACGGCAAATCTGAAAACCAAAAAGGGCTTAAAAACAAAAACCGACGATATAGAAAGCTCCCTTGATGCGGACAATGCGGATACGCTACAACGCACGAATTCCGAAACAGACTATCCGCCTAAAACTTTGACGTCCGACGCCGAAACAGACGAACAGTGCGGTTTAAAG
>CAMGKS010000056.1 GCA_946056785.1 uncultured Clostridia bacterium | reverse complement strand
TATAATCGGAACAAGTTGATAATAAAGCGCAAGCTGAGCGATAATCAATCCGAAAGTCGAAGCTCCGATGATAAGCAGATAATCTCCTTTCTCAAATTCAAAATTTTCGATTACCTGATTTGCAAGCGCAATATAATCGATAAAAACCGCCTCATCGTCTTTAATGCCTTCCGGAAGGAAATAAACGTTGTTTTGAGGGACGTTTACGAAATCGCACAAAAAGCCGTCGACGTCGACGCCCATAATTCTGATTTTCCTTTGGCTTGGAATTTCTACTTCCACTTCGCTCTCGTCTATATACGGCGATATGACGACTCTCTGCCCCAGCTTCATTTCGCTGTCCTCGTCCGCCTCGCTCACGTAGCCTACGGCTGAGTGAGTCGGAACTATACCGGCTCTGTGATTTGTGCCCCTATAATATGCCAAATCGGTTTCCGACAAAGCACAAGTGGATATTTTAACTCTTATCTGTCCCGCCGCACGTTTAGCCTTCATTTCAATCAATTCCAATTCGGACGGGCCTTCGATTCTCCATGCTTTCATATTTTCATTATACCATAATACGCCGCAAAAGGCAACTAATATAACATTCTGGCACCGTTTGGAAGAGTCAAAACCGAACCGACCATTGCAAGAGTTTTTTCGCTTCCCCTAGGGACGCTTTCATCGCTTACAACGTATATCCTTTTTCCCTTCCATATCGTAGCGCACTCTTTTGACAGCATTCTCGTGCAAAACAAGCTTTCGGCAATTTCAGGGTTAGCTCTCACAAGAACGGCAGACACGCTGTTATCGCACAATATCGCAACAAGTTTTTCTCTTAAAGCCATTATAAGATGTTCGTTTGAAACGGTATATCCCCTGTCGCAATAAGGGCATTTTTGCAAAAGATAATTGTCGATTGAAACCCTTTTACGTTTTCTGGTCATTTCTACAAGCCCCAAAGAAGTCATTGACATAACGGTTGTACGCATACCGTCTTTTGCGACTTCCTCCTGCAAAATTTCCATAAGACCTGCTCTGTGTTCCGGTTCCGTCATATCTATAAAATCGACGATGATTATTCCTCCGATATTTCTCAGCCTTAATTGCCTTGCAATTTCCTTTGCCGCTTCGATATTAGTACGATATACCGTATCTTCGAGATTTTTGCCGCCGACAAATTTTCCGGTGTTTACGTCGATAGCGGTAAGCGCTTCCGCCCTGTCGATAACGATAAATCCGCCGTTTCTGAGTTCGACCACTCTTTTTGAAAGCGTTTCAATCTGACTGCCCAAACCGTAGTGCAATAAAACGTTTTGCGGCCTATCATACAGCGTAATCTCGGTATCGGGAAATTCCTGCTTTGCCATGTTGTAAGCAATAACGTCGTTTGTGACTATTTCCGTTAAATCACAATAGGAAAAATCTCTCAAAGTCCTGAACAACAAATCGTCTTCTTTAAATATGGCAGTCTTTTCGGGAGCCGTGCGATACTTTTCTTTTATGCTAAGCCACAGCTGTTTAAGTTCTTCTAATTCGCTTAAAATTTCTTCATCGGACGCCTTTTCGGCGGCAGTTCTCAAAATTGCTCCCGTCTCGCCGTTCAATGCTCCTTTGACAAGCCCTTCAAGTTCCGCTTTGCGTTCTTCTGAAGATATACGTCTCGAAACGCTTACGATATTTGCATTAGGTATAAAAACCACGTAACGCCCCGGCAAAGTTATATCGAGCGACAATCTGACGCCTTTATCGCCGAATTGGTCTTTGACGACCTGACACATTACGCTGTCGCCCGCCGACAAATTAAGTTTATTAGCGGTTTCGCTTCTTTCAAGCAAAGATTGCCCTACGTGCAAAAAACCGTTTTTCTCTAAACCTAAATTTACGAACGCCGCTTTCATACTTGAAAGCACGTTTTCGACTCTGCCCTTATAAATATTCCCTACGGGGCCTTTCATTGCGGTTTTTTCAATAAAGAAATCTTCAAGTTCTCCGGCTTCGTCGGTCAACGCCGCTCTTACGTATTGGGGATTATAATCGATATAAAGTTTACTCATAGACCGTAATACTCGTCGACGTCAACGAGCTTATCTCCGATTTTCAGATATTGATTTGTTTTTACGATTTCAGTTATACAGTTGTCCGAACACGACAAAGCGAATCTGTCGGGGCGAAGAGTTACGCTTGCTAAAACCGCGTCATATTCACCCATAGAATAAATTCTGTCGTCTATCGTTTCCGTCACCGTTTCTCCTTTCTTTTCATACGTAACGGAATAGCTGTTCTTTTTTTGCAATTTCTTAGCAAAAATATATCTGCACGCCGCAACGTTTGCTTGTAAATTCGGATTTTTATCAACGTTCGCGGCACTTACCCCTTTTAAACCATCGGGACAATTATCATTGTAACGCTTTAAAAACTCTTCCGCTTTCATATCCGTTGCAACGCATACGTATTCGGCTTTCGAAGCAAGACCGAGCGGAAGCGGAGAAGAAAAGTAAATCAGCATATGCGGATTAAACCCTTTTGAATATTCAACGCTTATGTCGGCTCTGCGGAATATACGCTGAAAATGTCTTAACGTGTCAACGTGAGATATAAAACAAAAACCTTCGGCTTTTTCAAACTTCAAGAGTATCATAAAATCGTACACCTCCCAAGTTTCGCCGCACCGCAACGGTTGCAACCGTTACGACAATTTGCGGTAGGCAAGCCGTCGATCGCTTTAAGATATTCGTTTTTAAAATACGTTTTAGGAATTCCCGTGTCGATAAAATCCCACGGAAGTTCTTCATCGAGATTGAAATTGCGGGAATAATCGTTTACGTCTATTCCGCACTTTTCAAATGCCGCAAGCCAATTTTCCCAATTAAAAAACTCCGTCCAACCATCGAATTTCGACCCGCTCTTATAAGCAGTCAAAATTACTTCGTTCAACTCACTGCCACCACGTGCCAAAGCCGCTTCGAGTTTTGACGATTCAGCACCGTGCCAGGAAAATTTCACGCCCTTAACCGCTCTTAATTTATTTTTTAAATATTCCTGCTTACGCATCATCTCATCGATTGAAATCTGTGCCGCCCATTGAAAAGGCGTGCAAGGCTTAGGTATAAACACAGAACAACTGACGGAAATAGTCAAAGGACGTTGTCTTTTTACCGAATAATACATATTTTTTAGTCTCTCGCAAATTAAAACTATTCCGTCAAGGTCAGCGTCGGTTTCCGACGGCAGTCCCATCATAAAATACAGCTTAACGCTTTGATACCCTGCGTCGAAAGCCTTACCTATATTATCTATATCCTTATCCGTAATATTCTTATTTATAACGTTTCTGAGCCTTTGCGTACCGGCTTCGGGAGCAAACGTCAATGAACTGCGACGGCTGTTTTGAGCTATGTCGCTGTCAAAGCTGTTAAGTCTTAAACTCGGCAAAGACAGATTGACGTGCTTTTTTGAAGTAATATCTTTTAAATCGTCGATAAGCTCTCTTAAATACGAATAATCGCCCGTTGACAAACTGCAAAGGGATAATTCTTCATATCCCGTTGCATCTATAGCCGACTTTGCAAGATTTGCAATGCGTGACGCACTTTTTTCTCTTATAGGGCGATAATAAAATCCTGCCTGACAAAAACGGCATCCGGAAGCACAACCGCGATAAAGTTCCATAACTACTCTGTCGTGGACGATATTGAGATTAGGCACAAGCGGTCTTAAAGGAAACGGGGAATTTTCAAAATCGTCGACGACTGCCTTTACGACTTTATCGCCGCTTTTAAAAAGCGACGGCACGTATACGCCCTCAATCTCCATGCACTTTTTAAGAATTTCCTTTTTGGAAAGCCCTTTTTCCTTTCCGTCGGCGACGGCTTTCAAAACGGCAATATCCGCTTCTTCCCCTTCGCCTATAACTATAAGGTCGAAAAATTCTTTAAAAGGTTCGGGATTGACGGCACAAGGTCCGCCTGCAATAATGATCGGATAACTTTCGTCACGGTCTTTTGCATAAAAAGGTATCTTAGCGAGCTCTAACATATATAAAACGTTTGTATACAAAAGCTCGAACTGCACGGAAAAGCCTACGACGTCAAACTCTTTGAGCGGCGTCTTTGTTTCAAGCGAAAACAACGGAATCTCGTTCTCTTTAAGTTTGTCGCCGAAATCTACCCACGGAGCATAACAACGCTCTGCGACAAAATCGGGATCGTTATTTATAACGTCGTACAGAATCTGTATGCCGAGATTGGACATTCCTATTTCATAAATATCGGGAAAACAGAAACAAAACGAAGCCCTATGAGGTTTCGTCACGTCGGGTGTGTTAAATTCACCGCCCGTATATCTTGACGGCTTTTCAACCGTAAGCAAAAGTTTTTTTAATAACTGTTTATCTATTGTAGACATAACGCCGCCGCACCGATTATTCCTGCGTCATTGCCCATTGCGGCAACAGCAACCTTTATTTTCGGGTTATACTCTCTGCCGTACACGTTCAAATCAATGTATCTTTGCAAAGGTCTGACAATGTTGTCGCCCTGATTAGAAACGCCGCCGCCCAAAAGCACGATTTCAGGATAAAAAATATTGCAGAAGTTTACAACGCCTTCGCCAAGGTATTTTGTATAATTTCTTACGACTTCAAGAGCCGTTCTATCGCCGAGCATTGCACAATCGAAAGGCACTTTGCCGCTCAATCCTTCTGCGTTAACTTTTTCCGCAAGTAAACTGTCCGGATTTTTCTCGACAGCTTCCTTTGTCTGATTTAACAGAGCGGTTGCCGACGCATACGCTTCAAAGCAACCCTTTCTTCCGCAGCCGCACTGCTTGCCGCCCATAATAAGCGTTGTATGACCGCCTTCAGAACCCGCCGAAGCATTTCCCGTTATAAGTCTGCCGCCGGAGATTATGCCCGTTCCTATTCCCGTACCCAAAGTGAACATAACGACGTCTTTCGCTCCCTTTGCCGCTCCGAATTTAGCTTCGGCAAGAACGGCACAGTTTGCGTCGTTTGAAATCATTACTGGTTTTTTAAAATTAAGACTGCTTTTAAACAACTTGACAAATTCAACGTTACGGAGATTTAAGTTGCAACAATATCTGACAATGCCTTTTTCATCGTTGATGGACCCCGGAAAACCGAGCCCTATTCCGTCTATGTCGTTCAAAGTAAGACCGGCGTCTGCCAACAAATCGAAAGTTAGGTGTGCCATATCGGAAATAAAAACTCCGCTTGACGTTTCTTTCTCAGTTACAACTGTTCTTTTGTATAAAATTTCGCCGTTTTCGTTTACAATACCGGCTTTTGCACTCATGCCGCCGATATCAATACCGATAATCTTCATATGCACCTCATCTTTGGGAATTATAGTTTGAAAGAGCAAAAAAGTCAAGTAATACTACTCTTTACTTGAATTTGACGTATTTCCCGCAATAGACGTGTTTTTCAACGCTTCGCCTATTGTTGCGGTCAAAGGGAAAGAAACGAGAAGATCCTCGATTTCTTTTTCGTCAAGTTCACATCCCGTTCCGTTTATTTTTAATTTCAGTTCCGATTTTTCGTCCATTAGCCTGAGTACGTTCAACAGCGGAGCTTTATCGTCAATCGTAACGGCCTTTTGAGCTACCCCGACGTAATAGTCCTTTGACAATTTCGAAGCGATATGGCTGTAACTTTCTTTTTCGCCGCCCATCTTTGCTCCCACGAAAAGGAACACCGATATGATGCCCAAAGAAAAGTTTATTTTAAAAAACGCACTGACGATAAAAAGCGCCATACATGCAATGCTCGCTATCACGCCTACGGCTTTCAAAATCTTTAACGCCTTAAATTTATTCTTAGACAAACCTAAGACAATCCTGCTGCCATCTAACGGAAAAGCCGGCACTGCATTGAAAAAGGCAAGGGCTACGTTTGCCTTAAAGAAAACGGAAAGCGGTTCTTTTAACGTCGGGAATGCCCACCAAAGCGCCATTACAGTAAGAGCAAGCAAAACGTTTATCGCAGGACCGGCGGCGGCAATAAAAATCATCGACCTTGCGTCTATTTTTTCCTCGCCGTACAATGCCGCTCCGTATGGCAGCAGCACCAAGCGGTTAAGTTTATAACCGCGCGTTTTTGCCGCTATGCAATGTGCGGTTTCATGAAAAAACAAAGCAAAAAGCGTCCATAAAAAAGACGCTCCCCGCCCAAGGAATATCATCGCAACACCCACGGCTACAAACAGCGGGTGAATTTTGATTTCTCCTTTACAGCGTGACAAGTTTTGCTATGGCGGCGGCAATAGCCGAAGAACCGGACACCATTTTTGCAACGGTAAAACACAAATAGCCGAGCGATGCGAAACCGCCTACAGCCGTAGCAATTATTGCGCTGTCAAGAAAACCGAATTTTTTGCTTTTGACTTCTTCTTTTTCGTTGCTTACGGTTTCAGGTTTGCCCACTCTGTTTTCAACGTAATCGTTCTCGATAATTTCGACTTTAGCTTTTTTTAAAGCGTCAAATTTCATATTCCACCTCGCTATAAAATATGAGGCGTATTTTCGGTTTATGAAAAAAATTAATAATTTATAAATATTTGTTACGAATTTTATAAATATTTGTTACGCATTCTCGCTTAAAAGTTTAGGGGAAAACGCTATAATCGGGCGTAAAATTTAAATCAATAAGCGACGACAAGCGACGAATTTATGAATTGCTTTACGACTTCCCTTTCACGTCGTAACAAAAGGTTTGATTCTGTTAGCCTTAACCGACACGTAAACGCCAAAATCTCCTCTATCGCTCAATTCTAAATCTACGTAGATATCGCTTGACAGTTCGAAATAATCGTTAAGCAATCTGAACAAATCGCCCTTTAACACGTCGATAAAACCTTGCTGTGCTTTCACCTTATCTTTTATCAAAATATTTTTAAGCCTGTCGGCTGCAAAGTCGGCATTGTTCATCTTGCTCTCCTTCTTAATCTGGACCAAAAATTCCATTTGTTATATTCATAAAACTTTTTTGTTCCGTAATGAACGTTTTCCGCCAAATATTTAAACGCTTTATCGCTCGACGCATATTCGGGGACTTTTCCTACCTGTGAGTATAAAGTTATCAGGTCGTCGTCGGGGACGATACCTATCGGTTCGCTTCTGAGCAGCCTCGTAATATCGGCAGGACTCATCATTTCTCCTCTTGAAACCATCTCGCCTCGCACTCTGTTTACTACAACCGACACGCTGTCAAGCTGATATCCCGAAAG
>CAMGKS010000055.1 GCA_946056785.1 uncultured Clostridia bacterium | reverse complement strand
GTTTACTAAACTTATAAATTATAGACTTCAACAATTAGTCATTAAAATTTAGGCAGAGGATACATGAAAGAACTTCTTGAAAAAGTAAAAATCATAGCAGCAGAAATTGCCGAAAAACTCGGTATGGAAATTGTTGACGTGACTTTCACAAATGAATATAAAAAACTTAATTTAAACGTTTTTTTATATAAAAAGGGAGGAGTAAATCTCGACGATTGCGAAACGTTTCACAACGCACTGGACGAACCGCTAAACAACCTTGAAAGCGAATTCCCAAACGATTACGTTTTAAACGTTTCTTCTATGGGGCTTGATCGACCGATAGTCAGCGATGATGATTTTCGGCGTAACGTTGATACCGAAGTCGAAGTTTTCCTTAAAGAGCCCGTTGGCGGTAAAAGCGTCGTCAGAGGCACTTTGAAAACTTATTCCGAAGAAGAAATTTCTGTTTCAATCAATGAAAAAGGACAAATTAAAAAAATTAATATATCAAGACAAAACATCCGTAAGGCACAGCCTTGGATAAAGTTTTAGGAGGAAATATGGTCAACAAAGAATTCTTTGCGGCACTTGACGCTTTCGAAAAAGAAAGAAGAATTTCAAAAGAATCACTCATTGAATCGCTCGAAGCCGGTATGATTTCGGCTTTTAAAAAGGAATATGGCGAAACCAGAAACATTTCTGTCAATATCGATGAGAACAAACAATCGATTAAAGTATATTCATATAGAACCGTTGTCGAAAACGATGATGTCGTAGAGGATTATGATAAGGAAATCACGCTTGAAGAAGCTCGTGAAATTAAATCAACTTATAACGTAGGTGATACGGTCATCGAAGAAATTCCGCCGGAAGAATTTTCCAGAATTGCGGCACAAACCGCAAAACAGGTTATTCTTCAACGCCTTAACGATATAAAAAAGGATATGGTAGTAAACGAAATGAACGACCATCAAGGAGAAATCGTTTCTGCCGTTATCAGAAGAATTGAACAGGGTACCGTTTACGTTGAAATATCTTCAAATCAAATGGAAGGCGTTTTGATGCTTCAAGATCAAATTCCGGGCGAAAAATATGAAGTAAACGACACTATAAAGGTATTTCTTAAAAAGATAAGGACGTCTTCGAAAGGCGCTCAGGTTGTCGTTTCGAGAGCGTCTGCAGGTCTTGTCAGACGTTTGTTTGAAAACGAAGTTCCTGAAATTAAAGCCGGACTTATACAAATTAAGTCCATAGTTCGTGAAGCAGGTTTCAGAACAAAAATTGCCGTCTATTCCGAAGATCCGAACATTGACGCTACGGGCGCATGTATAGGAAATAAAGGCGTAAGAGTAAATGAAATTGTCGGCGAATTGGGCGGAGAAAAAGTTGACGTAATTCTTTGGTGCGAAGATCCGCTTGAATATATTGCAAGAGCTCTTTCTCCGGCTCAGGTGCTTATGGTCCGTTGCGTTGAGGACAATAAAACCGCAACCGTTATAGTTCCTGACGATAAACTCAGTCTTGCTATCGGTAAAAACGGTCAGAATGCAAGGCTCGCAGCAAAATTAACAGGTTGGAAAATCGACGTTAAACCGCAATCGAGTCTTGGAATTACCGAGGAGAATTAAGCATAACGATGACAAGAGAAAAAAACGTCAGAATGTGTATGTGTTGCCGTGTTCGTCTGGATAAAAGCGAATTGATAAAAATATCCAAAGTCGAAAACGAATTTAAAGTAAATTTTAAAGGCAACAGCAATGGTAAAAGCATTTACGTTTGCAAAAACTGTTTGTCAAAAGTAATAGATAAAAAACTTTTGGATAAAGCGCTTAAATGTGACGTCAATGACGACGTTTACGAAATGCTTAAAAATTATGAACAAGCAAAAAATAATTAGTTATTTAGGCTTTGCACAAAAAGCCGGTAAGGTGGTTATCGGTTTTGACGCTATAACAAAAAAATTCAGGCATTTTCCTTTAATATTGGTTTGCGAAAGTGCGTCTGAACGTACTAAAAACGAAATCGTTAAATTCGCTCGTGGCGGTAAAGTTATTTTTGCCGAAAACGTTGCGGAATTGACGAACAGGGAAGGTTGCAAAGTCATTGCGGTTTCAGATGAAAATCTGGCAAATGCAATTATAAATGAATTTTCACAAAAATAAGAGGTGTATATGAGCGAAACAGCTGAAAACAGAACGGACAAAACGGAAATTAAAAACGGACTTGATAAATTTAAAGACAGTATAGTTCCGAATTTGATTTCCGAAGTTTCAGGTTTAAAAATTAAAGCACGGAATTTGCTTGATGCCGTCAATAGAAAAAAGGAGAGTTTTAACGTTAAAGTCGAACAACCTGTTAAAGCGGTTGATAAACAAGAGGAAAAACCAAAGACGGCAGCCGACAAAAAGGAAGAAACCGTTGTTTCGAAACAAAAAGAAACAAAGTCTGAAATTAAAACCGAAAACAGTGTGAAAGAAGAAAAACCTGCGTCCGCTAACGGTAATACAAAAACGCTCAATGGAGTTCCTCGCAGAACGTTTGCAATCGAACCGGAGCGTGAAAAACCTGTTTTCAACGAACCGAGACGTATTTATATCCCGCCTGAAAAACCAAAGCCGCAGGAAAAGAAAAACGTTCAAACCAGAGTGTTCGATAATAACCAACAAAAACAGTTTGGTTTTAAAAATCAAAATAACTCTCAAGGGCAAAGAGGTTCGTACAATCAAAATAGCGGAAGACCACAAACCGGTGGAACAAGGCCTAATATGGGCGGATACGTTGCTCCTGCCGTTATTCCAACGAATACGAAACCTCAACAAAAGAGAAAAACTACCAATTTCACTGACGATAAAAAAGCCGTCTCAAAATATGAACTTTCAAAGAAAAAAGGATTAAACAGCGAACAACGTCAGGACTTTAAACGCGGAGCTACAATTAACGATATCCAGGACTATGAAATGGATACCCGCATAAGGTCGCAAAAAACCAAAAAAGCCGACGCTCCGAAATCGCAAGCAATAAAAATTGACCACGCCGTCGTAAACAGCGAAGTGTTTTCTATTAAACTCCTCTCTGAAAAAATCGGCAAAACGGGAACGGAAATCATCAAACAACTTTTTGTTTTAGGTATAATTAAAACGATAAATGAAAATATTGATTTTGACACCGCTTCTTTAGTTGCCAGCGAACTCGGCGTTGAACTTGAATTGAAGCTCGATAAAACTCTTGAAGATACGATAAACGAGCAAAATATCGATTCGGCGGACGGACCTGAAACTCTTAAACCGAGACCGCCTATCGTAACCATTATGGGACACGTTGACCATGGCAAAACGTCGCTTTTGGACTATATAAGAAAAACAAAAGTCGTCAGCGGCGAAGCAGGTGGCATCACTCAACATATCGGTGCATACACAATAAAAGTTAAAGGTCAACAGATTACGTTTATCGATACTCCGGGACACGAAGCCTTTACCGCTATGCGTGCAAGAGGCGCTCAGGTTACCGATATCGCTGTTTTGGTTGTTGCGGCCGACGACGGAATTATGCCGCAAACGGTAGAAGCAATCGACCATTCTAAATCTGCCGGGGTGCAAATGATTGTCGCGGTTAACAAAATTGATAAGCCGACGGCTGAACCGGATAAAATTTTGCAACAACTTACAAATTATGATATTCTGGCTGAGGCATGGGGCGGTACGACTCCTGTATGTAACGTTTCCGCAAAGACGGGGGAAGGTATTGAAAACTTACTTGAAACTATCTTGCTTGTTGCGGAAATGCAGGAATTAAAAGCAAATCCCGACAGAAAAGCAAAAGGAACTATCATTGAAGCTCGTCTCGACAAAGGAAAAGGTCCTGTCGCTACCGTTTTGGTTGAAAAAGGTACGCTTAAAGTCGGCGACGTCGTTGTCGTTGGCACTGTCATAGGCAAAATCAGGGCAATGATTGACGATAGCGGCAGAGCTATTAAAGCCGCAGGACCGTCAACTCCTGTATCTGTTACCGGTTTTGATGAAGTTCCTAACGCCGGCGACGTGCTTAACGTCGTTGACGATGAAAGATTTGCACGTCAATTAGCCGAAGAAAGAAAAGCTATCCACGCAGTTGTCGAAGACAATTCTAAAAAGAGATTGTCGCTTGACGACTTTATGAAAAAAGGCTTTAAAGAACTTCCTATTATCATAAAAGCCGACGTTCAAGGCTCACTCGAAGCGTTAAAACAATCTATTTTAAAACTTAACGATTCTCCTGACAATGCGGAAGTCGAAATTAAAGTTATTCACGGCGGCGTAGGTGGTATTAAAGAATCTGACGTTATGCTTGCGGATACGACGGGAGCAATTATAATCGGATTTAACGTAAGACCTGACGCAAATTCAAAAACTTTGGCGGAAAAAGAACACATCGATATCAGATGCTATCGCATAATTTATGACGCAATAAACGATATCGAAAAAGCTATGAAAGGTTTGCTTGATCCTGTATTCAAAGAAGTCGTTCTTGGCAGTGCGGAAGTAAGGGAACTCTTTAAAGTGTCAAGAATCGGAACTATTGCAGGTTGCCATGTGCTTGACGGTAAGATTTTAAGAAATGCGAAAATTCGCGTCGTTAGAGACGGCACCATAGTTGTCGAAAGCACAATCGCTTCGCTTAAACATGAAAAAGACGACGTTAAAGAAGTTAACAAAGACTATGATTGCGGTATGTTGATAGATAACTTCAACGATATTAAAATCGGCGATATTGTAGAAGCCTTTAAAATGGAACAGGTTAAATAATGGGTAGAATTGAAAGAGTAAACAGCGAATTATTAAAACAGATATCGTACGTTATCGATTATGAACTTAAAGACCCTAGAATTTCCGTCGGTATGATTTCTATCACGAGAGTTAAAACGACTCCCGATCTTAAATATGCAAAAGTCTATTTGAGTTTCTATACCGATGACAAAGATAAACAAAAAGAATCTTTAGAAATTATTTCTAAGGCAAACGGTTTCATAAGAAATCAACTTAAAAACCGTGTTCAGTTAAGGCTTTTGCCGGAGCTTCATTTTGTTGTCGACGACTCGATTCAATACGGAATGAAGATAGACAAAATATTGAAAGATTTGAACGTTCAAACGGTTTCAGTCGATTCGGAGAAAGATAATGATAAAGACAACTGATTTTGACGTACTTGAAAAAAAAATAAAAAGAGCAACGGATATTGCTCTTTTTTGCCATATAAGTCCGGACCCGGATACAATTTGTTCGGCTTTTGCAATGAAAAAAGCAATTGAAAAGTTGAAAAAAAACGTAAAGGTTTTTTGCGACGATGAAAAATTAGAAAATTTAAATTTCTTAATTGCAGATGAAACGTTGTTTAAAAGTGATGGTAAAATTTACGACTTAGCGATAGGAATAGATTCAAGCGATATTCAAAGGATAGGAAATTGCAGCAATACGTTTCTTTTAGCAAAAGACAGTGCAGCTATTGACCATCATAAAAGTCACGTTCAATATTCTTCACTCTCAATACTCGACGAAAACAGCTCATCGTGCAGCGAAATAATTTTTAAATTTTTAAAATACATGAATCTTCTCGATAACAAAGTTGTACAATTGCTTTTTGCCGGTATGATTGCCGACAATGGTTGTTTTCAATATTCAAGCGTGTCAAAAGAAACGCATGAAATTGCGGCTGAAATGTACGGATACAAATTCGACGTCGACGAAACAATTTACAACGTTTTTCGTAGTAAAAGAAGAAACGTATTCGACTTGTCAAACCGCGTGCTAGGAAAATCAAAATTTTATGAGGATGGACAAATTGCTATCGTCAGAATGACGAAAGAAGATTTTGAAGCAACAAATACGGTTTTGTCCGATACCGGCGGAATTATCTCTTCGTTAATAAACGTTAAAGACGTTGAAATTGCATTTGCAGTAAGCGAAGTAAATAAATATAGCTACAAAATTTCCATACGCACAAAAAAATATATCGATGCAAACGAATGTGCATCAATATTTGGAGGCGGTGGACACGTGAGAGCAGCCGGGTGTAGACTTAACGGACACATCGAAGACGTCTGTGACAAACTTTTAAAGGCGGCAAAAGACCGATTGATATGATGAACGGAGTGGTTTGTATAAACAAAAAAAGCGGCATGACCTCGAGCGACGTTGTGGTTAAAGTACGTAACGCATTAACTAAAGCATGTGGCGAAAAACAAAAAGCCGGCCATTTCGGGACGTTGGACCCTGAAGGTATGGGAGTGCTTGTTATAGGGATCGGCGCCTCAACAAGACTGTTCGATTATACGTTAAACAAAAAGAAAGTCTATCGTGCAGCGTTTGTATTTGGAGCTGAAACCGATACTTTGGACGCATCGGGAAAAATTACAAACGAATGCAATTTTTTTCCCGACGAAGCAGAAATTAAAAACGCTTTGGGAAAAATGATTGGCAAACAAATGCAGATGCCGCCTAAATACAGCGCTTTATCCGTTGGCGGAGTTAAAGCATATAAACTTGCCAGACAAGGTAAAGAGGTTGATTTAGCTCCCAGACCGATTGAAATCTACGATATAAAACTGACTGAAAAAATAAATGACCGTGAGTATGAGTTTTTGATAACATGTTCAAGCGGTACGTATATAAGAAGCGTGGCTCGTGATTTAGCAAACGTTTTAGGCACGTTAGGATATATGAAATACATAATAAGAGAAACGAGCGGAACGGTAAAACTTTCAAATTGCGTGACGTTAGATGAATTTCTCGTTTCTCCGCAAAAATATGTTCAATCAAACGAAATAGTGCTTAAAGATTATCCACACTATGATTTAAAAGACAAAAAATCGGAAGACAAGGTGCTTAACGGCGTAAAAGTAGCAATCAAAGATTTGCCGAACGATGACTTTGTTTTGACAATAAATAACGTTAACGTCGCTATTGCTGAAAATATAAACGGATATTTAAAAATTAAAACAAGACTTATTTAATTTTAAATCATATAAATGTTTAAAGCGCAAAGAATTATAAAAATGACGGTTTTGTATAATACTTTACAGCTCAAAACTGTTAAATTCTTGTGAGCATAGTAAAATTAATTTTAAAATAAGTCAAAAAGCTTGTTTTGTTTATATTAAAACGCAATCATTTTAATATAAATAATTTTAGTAAAACAAAATTCCGTCGAATATTTCGTCGGGCTGGAATAAGGATATAAACGTCAAAAACGTTAAATCTTTAACCGACATAATTAAA
>CAMGKS010000054.1 GCA_946056785.1 uncultured Clostridia bacterium | reverse complement strand
CAAGGAATCTTGAGTTCGGTTTCAAAGTATTCTTTGATACCCGGTATGCAACCGCCACCGCCGTTGATGGTGATACCGTTTTTAAGGATATCGGCTGAAAGTTCAGGCGGAGTTCTTTCCAACGTTGCAAGAATGACGTGTTTAATTCTGTCAAATGCTTTGAGCATTATTTCACGAATTTCGCCTTGTCTTATGGTTATCGTTGCAGGTTGTCCTTGACTAAGATGTCTACCGGACGCTTCGCATTCTTTCTCTTCGCCGACTATCGGTGCTAAAGTTGCAAGTTCGAATTTAAGTCTTTCTGCCGTTCTGTCACCGATGAGCAAGTTGTAATGTTGCTTCACGTACTTTGCGATTTCGTTATCAAAATATCTACCTGCTACACGGATTGAATCCCAAACGACAAGGTCGCCACAGGAAAGAACGCCGATATCGGTAGAACCGCCACCGATATCAACTATCATACAACCGGTGGTCTGATAGATGTCGCAGCCTGCGCCAACAGCACCGGCTTTAACTTCTTGTTCGATAAATACGTCTTGGATACCCATATCGTGAGCTAAGTTGATGAGTGCGGCACGCTCAACTACTGTAATCTCGGACGGGCAACAAAGCAAGATGGTTGATTTAGCCCAATCGATATCATCTGCTCTGTCAAGTTTTGAGAAGATATACTCAAGTAATGATTTCGTTGCATCGAGGTCTGCTACAACACCGCCTTCAAGAGGTTTTACGACACGGATTTTGTCGTGCGTTTTACCTGCCATGAGTTTTGCTGCGTGACCACAAGCAATGCATTTCTTTGTTGCTCTGTCGAAAGCAACGTATGATGGTTCGTTGAAAACGATACCTTGTTTTGCTATATAAACAAGCGTATTAGCAGTACCAAGGTCGATTCCGATTTGCAATACTTCTTTTGCCATACAAATTTTCCTCCAAAAGTTTTTGCCGTAAAATGAATTTTTCAATTTTTAAAAACTTATGACCTATGCTTTCGGTTGCCGCCCAAAAGCTAATAATTTTATTCTCAAACGCGATTAGATGAAAAAAATTTCGGTTAAACGAAATTCATTCAACAAAATTAAGCCCACCATAATCAAGTTTGGGAACAATATTATCGAAATCGGTCTCCGTTTTTATATCTAAGTTTATTTTATTTCCTAATAACTTGTTTGTCAATACCGAATTTAAAAAAATTTGCATATTTTTGCAACTTTTTTTCGTTTATGCATTAAAAACGCTTTACTTTTTTAAAAAATCGGATAAAATACTCTTTTCGGCGACATAATATTTTCGGGTTTTGCAATTTTTTTTGTTTTTTCCGACAAAACCGCGGTTTTTTCTTTTCCGTTAATGCAAATATTGTCAAACGGCTTGCCTGAATGCACAAATTTCAGTTTTAAACTTCCGCTGACTTTCATAAGCTCCAAAATTAGCTTGCACAAAATCTTTCATTTTATCCCGACGCCGCAAACTCGGTATTTATATTACAATTCCGCATTCGTTTCTATTAACTCGCATTCGTTTTTCTGATCGCGTCCGTCTGCTAAACTTGTCTAACCGCCCATTGCCGTATTCGTTTTATGCCAAACCGAAACAAAGTTATTCGACTGTATGCCGATTGCCGATACGTATAAACTAAAACGCAAAGCGATAACCGCTTGACGGTGGCTTTCTTCATAAGTGCGGATTATCTTCAGTTTCCCTTTCCTTAACGTGATTGCAATTTTCCCGCCCCTTAACAAACCTTTATGCCGTCGCATAATATGCTTTTAACTACTATATGCAAACACTGCCAAAAAAATACGGTTTGAATAGTTTTACAAATTTGCAAGAAAAAACGGCATGCCGTAAGGTCATGCCGTTTCGGTTATCTTTTTTTCTTGGACGATACCGTGTCGTCGAAAAAAAGATTTTCGCTCATATCGCTGAAAGTGTTTTTCCGTCTGACTTCTCCGCCCGTTAATTTTTTGGCCCATGCTTCGTAAACGCGTTTTTCCTTTTCGCCTTCTTCTCTGCCCAAATCATCGAGCCATAAACACATTGCGACGTCCTCTTTCCATTTCTTGCTTTGATTCTTTTTCACTTTGTGATAAACCGGCTGAACTCCGATAATATCACCCAGCGTCAATTCGTCAAACATATTTCCCTCCTTTTGCAAAGCTCAAAAGGCAACTTCGTCACTACCGACACGCCTTTTCCCCCTTAAACGCTATGCATTATTATGTTGTCTATTATTATTATAATATATATTCGTAAACAAATCAATAAAAAAAATAAGAATGGCAAAGTTAAATTTTGTCATTTTTTAAACGCCGTTTGCGGACGCATTTTTATTTGCTTCGATATAGCTTCATTCTATTATATCGGAAAATCAAAAATTTGTGCTTGACATTTTTTATTTTGTGCTTGATTTTTTTATTAAATCTCGATTTATCCTTTTCGGTTTTATCGTTAAATCAAAACCGTGCGTATGCCGTTATATGGCGCTTTCTTTTAAAGCACGCCGCCGGATTAATCGCACTTTACCTTGTCCGACTCTGATTTTTCCTTTTTGAAAATCATTTTCACGTTTGCGTTTTCTCTTAAAAAATAGAAATATATCATAATCATAAATTCGACAAGAGTTTCAACCGATAACGTTATAAGTGCAAACCAATCGCCGACAAAAAAGCTGAATCCGTACGCTGCTATCGGAATCAACAACCATATAAAAGCCATACTTGATTTCGATAAATACCATTTTACGATAAAACAATTTATCAAAAGGAAAATAAAAAACACCAATCCCATAGCGAGATATACGTTATCAAAAAATTTATTGAAATAATATATGTATGCCATTTCTCGTTCCCTCTACTTGTTACCCTTATATGTTATATCTTCTAAACACTGCGATAACGGTAAATATTGGCGTTTTTTGACTGTTTTTGCCTTCTTGCCAAATTTTTGATATTTGACATACGCATAGCGTAAGTGTATAATAAGGTAAAAACGAACTCGTAAACAAAAATGAACTCGAAAAAATTAAGATTAACCGCTATGATAACCGGCTGCGTCGCAAACGCAGGTCTAGCGATACTTAAATTGTACGTCGGTTTGATTTCAAATTCGATAAGCATTTTAGCAGACGGCATCAACAATTTCTGCGATATGTTCGGATTTATCGGAGCGTCGATAGGTTTTGCCGTCAGCGACAAAAAACCTACCGATAAATTTCCTTTCGGATTCGGCAGAACGGAAAATATCGTTTCGCTGCTGGTTTCGGTTCTTATATTGGTAATAGGCGGACTTTTCTGTTATGAATCTTTAGAAAGAGTTTTTACTCCCCTTCCTATTACTTTTAACTGGACGCATTTTGCTCTCGTTGCGGTTTCGGTTCCCGTTAAAATCGGTTTAACGGCGTTGTTCGCTTACGTCGATAAAAAATTTGCTTCTCCGATTATTAAAGTCGAAAAGCTCGACTGTGTACTTGACGTTTCCATCACCGCCACCACGTTGCTCGGTTTCGGTTTATCGCAAGTCACAAGCATTCCGATTGACGGAATTATCGGAGTAATAATTGCCTGTATCGTCGTTACAATCGGCATAAAGCTTATCTCAAAGAGTTTTTCGGAACTCATCGGAAAAAAATATCCCGAAAAGGAAACGGCAATCAAAACGCTTTTCGAAAATTTCGGTTGCGAGTTGAAGTCCGTCAAAATATTCGATTACGGAAACAGAATTTATGCCGTTGCCGTCGCAAGCACGGACGATGAATCAAAATTTACGGAAATAAAAACGGAAGCATCTAAAGCAGGAATAGAACTATACATTGATAAAGGAGAAAATTATGGCAAAAAAGAATGACGTAACCGTCGAAAACACAAGTGCAACGCCTTCCGAGGAAAAAACTCGAAAAAAAGGTAAAAACGCCAACGAAATTGCGGCCTCTGACGATACCGAAACGTCAAAAACCGTTGCCTCCGATGAAACTAAGAAAAAGAAAAAACGCGTAAAAAGAAAAGACCTTCCGCCGGAAGAGCGTAAACGTCTTTTAAAACGTGACCTTATTATAACCGGTTCGGTCTTGGGCGCAGTGCTTCTTTTCTTCATCATTTTAGTCATCGTTTCGGCAGTAGGAACAAACGCCAATTTCAAAAAGGCTGCGGCTATGGCAAAAGTAGGCACTCGCTTCACTCAAGCCGAAACGCCTGCCTACAAAACCTCGGCGGAACAAAATACCTTATTCTGGGACGACGAATTGAATTGTTATACGTTCGTTACGCCTGACGACGACCCTTCAACACCTGAAGACGAAAGCGAATTGAGAATTTTACAGCTTACCGACATACATATCGGAGCGGGAGCTTTCAGCACGAAAAAAGACGCTTGGGCAATCGAAGCGGTAGCGGAAACCGTAAGAAAAGCGAAACCTGATTTGGTTGTCGTAACCGGCGACGTCGCCTACCCTGTTCCGTTCCAGGCGGGCACTTTCAACAACCAGAAAGAAGCGGAACTGTTTGCAACTCTTATGGACTCTCTCGGCGTTTATTGGACAATGACGTTCGGAAACCATGACACGGAAATCTACAGCTTGTACACAAGAGAAGAAATCGTCGAAAAAGTTTATACGCAAAACAAATGGAAATATTGCATCTTTACCGAAGGTCCTTCCAACATCGACGGAAAAGGCAATCAACTTATAAACGTACAGAAAACAAACGGAGAAATTACTCAATCTCTCTATCTTGTAGATTCGCACAGCTATACGGACGGGGACTATTTCGGAGTCGCCTGGAAATATGACAAAATTCACGACAATCAGGTTGCATGGTATGCCGATTGCGTTAAAAAGGTTAACGACGAAAACGTAAGCCGTGGCTTTACGGGCGACGTAAAATCGCTTATGTTCTTCCATATACCGCTCGTTCAATTCCAGACTGCTTGGGACGAGTTTGTCGCAAACGATCATAAAAACACCGAGAACGTAACGTATTATTACGGCGTTGCAGGCGAAAAAGGCGAAAAATGCTATCCGGGAAAAGCCGACGGAATAATGTTTGACAAGATACTCGAACTCGGAAGCACAAAGGGCGTTTTCTGCGGACACGACCATTACAACAACTTCTCTATCGATTATAAGGGTGTCAGACTGACTTACGGAATGAGCATCGACTATCTCGCATATCCGGGAATTTATAAAAAGACGGCTCAGCGTGGCGGAACGTTAATCGTCACCAAAGGCGACGGCTCTTTCGACGTATCTCCGCTTGCATACCAGATAAGCGATATGAGCTATATGTACGAATATCACAAGCAATAATTTTTAAGCGTTTTTCAACGCACAAAAAAAAGCAGACCGACGGTCTGCTTTTTTATATGCTTTTCCGTCGCCTGAAAGTAAAATACGTACCGCTTTTAAACGTTTTCAGCGTGAAGGTGGCTTTTTGACTTTGAGTGGTTTTGCAACGTTCTTTATTATAGACCGTTTTTCAAATATCGTTCGTTTCAAAAAGCGTTTATTCTTCTTAATTGCACGATGCAAAAAAAACAAAATTCGGCGCGCTTGCGATAAAGATTTTAAGCGAATTTTATCGATAAAAATTTAAAAAAAATATCGATATATTTTTATCAAATTAAACAAAAGGCTTGACAAGGTTTTTATTTAAGTCTATGTTTAATATAAGAGGTACTTATGGAAAACGAAAAAGCGTCACGTGCCACAATATCAAGATTGCCCAGATATCTGAGATATCTGCTTGAATGTAAACGACAAGGCAAACTCAATATTTCTTCAACGACGATAGCAAACGATATGCAACTGAATTCCGTTCAGGTGCGTAAAGACCTTGCTATAATTTCAAGCGTTGCCGGAAAACCTAAACTCGGTTTCGAGGTAGATTTGCTTATCCGCGACATCGAAGGATATTTAGGTTATAACAACACGAGCGAAGCTATAATCGTCGGCGTAGGAAAGCTGGGAAAAACTCTGTTAAGCTACGACGGCTTTAAAAAATACGGACTTCATATAGTGGCAGGCTTCGACGTTAATCCGGAAATCGTAGGAA
Source organism: uncultured Clostridia bacterium (assembly GCA_946056785.1). Classification (GTDB taxonomy): domain Bacteria; phylum Bacillota; class Clostridia; order Christensenellales; family CAG-917; genus CAG-917. The sequence continues at coordinate 1,339 of CAMGKS010000054.1, read as the reverse complement.
CGGAAATCAACAATGCCAAAATTTTTCCATTTGACGAACTGACCGATTTCGTAAAGAAAAACAACGTATACATCGGCATAATCACTACGCCGAAAGCGGTAGCTCAAAATATTGCCGAAACGATGATTGCGGCAGGAATAAAAGCTATTTGGTCGTTTGCCCCTTGCCATCTTAAAGTCCCTGAAAACATCGCTTTAAAACAGGAAGACATGGCGTCTTCTTTGGCCGTCCTCTCAAAAAGGCTGTCGGAAATATTAAACAATGAAAATTAGGAGGGAAAAATGGACAAAAACCAAATTATAGCAAAAACCAAAACTAAACTCATTTTCCGTGAAGATAACCGTGTCGTAAAAGAATTCAATATGCTCTTTTCTAAGTCAAACGTTCTTAACGAGGCTTTAAATCATTCTATGGTTGAAGAATCGGGACTCAACGTGCCTAAACTCATCGACGTAAAACTCGAAGGAGATAAACGCAGCATTACAATGGAATACGTTCAAGGGAAAACTCTTGAATCGATGATGAAAAAAGACGCGAAGAATATAAATCAATATATAGATTTTATGGTTGACGTCGAAATAGAAATGCATTCCAAAAAAATAGAAGGATTGAAAAAACTAAAAGCAAAGTACGGCGATAAAATCTGCAAATCGCCTTATGACGCTACGACAAGATACGAATTGTTCAGGTTGCTTGAAAAATTGCCAACACACGACAAACTTTGCCACGGCGACTTCAATCCGTCTAATATTATGGTCGATGACAGCGGAAATTACGTCATTTTGGACTGGTCGCACGCAACGCAAGGAAACGCCTCGGCAGACGCCGCTTTGACATATTTGCAATTTATCCTCAACGATAAGCGTGATATTGCCGAAACTTATATCGAAACGTTCTGCAAAAAAAGCGATACGGCTGTTCAATACGTAAAAAAATGGCTCCCTATCGTTGCCGCCGTTACGGCTATTAACTTCGAATCTGAAGAAAAAAAGGCTATTCTCGACGGCTTTGTAAAAGAAGTGTTTAACGTAAATTTGTAATTTGCTTTTTTTCGTCCGCAAAATCAAACTATAAAAACGCTCTTTTAATTTGCGCTCAGGTTAAAATTATAAACAAATTTAAGGTTATTGTTAATAAGGTCGTTTTAAATATTTACGTTTTAATGTTTACGTTTTAAATATTTAATTAATAAGGTCTGCTTTGCAAACGAATTGCAAATTGCTTAAAAATTAAATTAAAAATTTATCTTTTTTAAAAGAGTAAAATAAACGAAAAACTTTAAAACGACCTATTGAGAGCAACCTGAAATTCATAACTTTTTTAAAGAGTAAAATTAACG
>CAMGKS010000053.1 GCA_946056785.1 uncultured Clostridia bacterium | reverse complement strand
TCGCGTCGGATTCGTTCGCGCCGCTCGCTTCCAAGAGGATGGTGTTGACGTATACGCTAAGAAGCGATTCTTGCTTATCTTTGTTGCACGCAAACAAAGTCATCGCAAGAAGGACAACCAGAATTATTATGGAAATAACAAATATTTTTCTTTTCATAATTACCTATTCCAAAACGGAAATTTTTACTCCCAGCATATCCGAAACGACGCCGTTTAGAAATATGTTAGTATTCCGCTGTATTCTTTCATCATCACTCGTTCCGCCATTAAAAAGGTTTTGAAACACTTCATGCGGAATCTTCGACTTAAAAACTGAACCGCATTCGCCGCATACGATTCCGTCGTCCTTTGAAAAATACCCATCTTTAAGCTCCTTGCCGCATACCGAACAAGTTTTAAAATCAAGAGTATAACCTAAACAATCTAAAGCATACAAAACAAACTTGTTATAAACTCTCGTTGGATAAATCTTGTCGATTGCAAGTGCTTTTAAAGCTCGTACGCCGACAGACACAAGCCTTGGGCAAGGCGTATTTTCAAGACTAAAATCGAGCATCGATTTCAAAATCGCAAATCCGGCATAATAGGTTTTAATATCATAGGAAATTTCAGAAAAACTTTCAATCTGTTTACAATCGGTAACTATGTATTTTCCCTCTTTCCCCACAATCGTGTATTCACCGAAATTAAACGGCATAGACGCAACTTTGAGTTTTGCATTAATCTTTTTAACGCTTTTGCAAGTTGCAACGATTTTTCCGTTTTCCGCCGAAACAAGCGTGACAAGTTTGTCGTTTTCTTTATAGTCGATGCTTTTACAGCATAAAGCCGTAATAGTTTTGTCAGTCGTCATTGCAGTTATTATTTTCTTTGTTATCGCTTAAATTTTTATATAAACTATAATATCCTATTTTTCCGGTTTTGCAAAACAGTTTCCACATCATATTTTTATTGTCTTTCATATTTATATTTTGCACAATAGCTTACAATTTATTCTGTTTTTTAAACCGCTTTAAACATAGCGGCATTAACTTGCATAGATGGCAAAACCGAAAATAACTTGCTATTTTACTTCCTTCAGGTCGTATCCTAACTCACGCATAAGATATTCGCTGTTTCTCCATTCCGGTTTTACTTTTACGTACAAAGTGAGAAACACTTTGCTGCCTATAAGCTCTTCGAGATCAAGTCGTGCATTGGTTGCAATTTGTTTCAACATACTTCCGCCCTTGCCGATTACGATAGCTTTATGAGATTGCTTTTCAACGATTATATCGGCGGAAACGTCAACGATATTTTTGTCATCTCTTTGCTTAAACTCGTTGATTTCAACGCCTAAACCGTAAGGAATCTCTTTATCTAAAAGGTACAACCCTTTCTCTCGTATAATTTCCTGAGCCATAAAACGTAACGTCCTGTCCGTATACATATCGTCAGGAAACAATTTTTCGCCCTCGGGCACTATCTTCTTTACGATTTCAAGCAAGACGTCGACGCCTTCCTTTTTCTTTGCCGATATCGGAACGATATCCGTGACGAAATCGAATTTGTTAAGAGATTCAAGAGCTTTAAACAACGTCTCTCTTGTTACGCTATCCTGTTTATTTAACGCTATTACAGTCGGAATCTTTCCTAAGTAACTTTCCAAAAATTCGCTGTCGGCTTCAGACAATCCTTTTGCGGCGTCAATGACGTAAATCATACAGTCGGCGTCTTTAACAGACGCGGAAACCGTTTTGTTCATATATTCGCCAAGCGTGTTTTTAGATTTATGAAAACCCGGCGTATCGACAAACACAAGTTGGGCGTCGTTCAAATTCAATATGCCCAAAATATTATTTCTGGTAGTTTGAGGACGCCAGGAAACAATGGCGACCTTTTCTCCTACTAACGTATTTATAAGCGTAGATTTTCCGGCATTAGGCAAACCGGCAATACAAATAAACCCTGATTTCATTTTACCTCACAAAGCCAAGCGGCTTTAATATATTTTCTTGATGCTCACGCATCTCTTTTTCATCGTCGGCTTCAATATGGTCGTAACCGAGAAGATGAAGAAAACCGTGAGAAGCTAAAAAAGCAACCTCTCTTTCTTCGCTATGGCCGTATTCTTTTGCCTGCAACGACATTACTTCGGGACAAATAACGACGCTGCCGAGGGAATACTTTTTACCATCGAAATTTTCCGGCTTCAAAACGTCCGGCGTTATAGGAAATCGGCGTTCGATTTCAAGAGCCGGAAAACTTAAAACGTCCGTCTTTTTGTCTATCCCTCTGGTACGGTTGTTAAGCTGCCGCATAGACTCTTCGTCATAGAACACGACCTCTACGCTAAAAATGCCGCTTATTCCGAAATATTTTTCAACCCCGTGAAAAACTTTCTTTATTACGTTTTTAAATCTGAACGAAACACCTGAAAAATTAATCACTTTTCACGCCATCCTTTTTTGCAATTAAATTGAAACGGTTTTACAGAAAGAATCATTCGTTGCTTTCGTCAGTAACTGTGACGGCTTCTCCGTAAGACACTCTCGAATGATGAATGCTCGGCAAAACGTTAACTATCGTATTTTTAATTACCGTTAAATCTTCCATCGTTATCGGGCATTCGTCAAACTGTCCGAGATTGAGTTTCTCGTCAATCAAACTGTTAATGCGTTGCACAAACTCTTCTTTTGTAGGCGGCATATACGCTCTTGTAGCCGCTTCGACGGTGTCCGCAATCATAATAATTGCAGAAATTTTACTCGACGGTTTAGGACCTTGATATGAGAAATTCGATTTACTCGCAGTTCCTTCCGTAAGCAAAAGAGCCTTTTGATAAAAATATCCGACAGGTGAAGTTCCGTGATGTTCGAGACTGATTCGGCAAATCGCCTTAGGCAGTCTGTATTGTTTGTTTAAAATTTCTCCGAACATTGTATGAGACGTAATCATGCTTACACTGACTTCCGGAATCAACTCGTCGTGCGGATTATAATTCGATTGATTTTCAATAAAATAAATAGGAGCTTTAAGTTTTCCTACGTCATGATAATATGCCGCCGCTTTTGCAAGACGGCTGTTTTCCCCGATAGCAATAGCGCAACTTTCCGCCAAATTTCCTACCACAAGACTGTGATTAAACGTACCCGGCGCTTCGCTCGCAAGTCGCTTTAACAACGGCTGATCAAGACGGCATAACTCATCCAACCTGAAATCGTCCGTCGTGTTGAAAATAGCCTCGAAAAGTATAACAAACGGGAAATAAAACACAATGCTGATAGCCGAGGAAAAAAGTCCCCAAAGCACGTTAAACAATAAAGTTATGTCTGCTATGCCCATTGAAATAGACAAAACGATAATATACGGAATACACGACAGCCCTGCCAACAGACAATAAAGCAAAAATTTAATTCTCGTGAAATGCTTAGACGCAAGATATATCATTGCAATACCGCTCAGAAGATTTCCTACAACAGCGGCGGTTATCGTAATTATATCGTTTCTAAGATACGCTCCACGCAAAACAAGATTAACTAAAATTATGAAAACAAGATTAAATACGCTAATCGTTCCCGTTTTCATTCCTACCAAAATGCACAGTAAAATCGCACACAGCTGAATAGGCATGGCAAAAGGCGAACAATAGCGGTAAACTACCGAACTGAAAACAAACGTAATGGTTATAACTAAAGAAACAAGCACAAACTGCGACGTTTTCGTAAGTTTTTCGGGGTCAAAGATAAAAAGCGTAATGTAAAGCGTTTCAAACAGCAATACGTTTGAAAGCACGATGCCGACTACCGTCGTGGCACTTGCTTTTTGCAATTCCGCTTCTATACTCGAAATTAAGAAAATCGTAACGACAGAAACGACTCCGGCACATAAAATCACCGCAATCTGACTTAAAAGGAACACTTTCCAGTTCCATTTTCTTGCTAATACTTTTTTGGTTTGATTCATAAACCGACCTTTTTCATCACGTTTTTAAGTTTCTTTGCAAAGTTACTTTGCAAATTTAATTTACACTACTTAAAACAATAATTTTTTATTTCTTTTGTTTTTAATTCGACTATCGCCTGTTGTAACACACTGCAATTTGCCGAAATTTCTATATCCTTTGCTCGCAAAACGTTTTAATATCAATGCCACAATAGCTTAAAACGTTAAATCGTAATATTCAGCTCATACTCAGACTACGTCTAAACGTTCTTCTGCCGTTATCAGAACCTTTACGTAATAGCCTCCGTCCTTTTCAACCACTTCATAATCTGCGGTGAGTATTTCGGCTTCCGACTTAATCTTTGATAAAGCCAGAGCTTTTACGGTTTTTTTGCAATCGTCAAGTCGTACGTTGTCGATATAGTTATAAAACAATTCCGATTCGTAAAACACTTTTCCGAAAACCATTCCCGAGGCGGAAGTCTCGACTTTTTCTTCTTTCACGGAGACGCTTCCTTCTATAAGTACGTCACCTGCGTTTACAATATCGCCATACTTACGTATACACGTTCCGCTATATACGATTGCCCTTGTAAAAACCGCTCTCTTTTGCGATAGAACAGATTCGGCACCGACGGGAAATATTTCCGGAGGGTCAAGTTCCTTTTCAATCTGGATATTAAGACACGTACCGCATTTAACCGCTTTAACAAAAGATATGCCGTCAAAAGCAAGTATCTTTTTTTCAATACTTTTAGTATCTATATTAAATGCAAAGCTATTCTTTTTTACCCCTTCCGATTCCAGCACTTCCAAAACGGCTTTTTCATAATTTCCGTCACTGACCTTAACGTCAAGCACAAAATACGGATATACGGAAACTACGACGGCAGAAACCAAAATGCCGAAAATTATGCCCAATCTCGATACAGATTTATGTAGAAAAGGCAAAAAACCCCGTCTGCATTTTACGGCAAAATTATAGCACATATCGGTTAAAATGGCAATACACTTTTGCTCATCTTTTAAATGGCACCAAAATGAAACGGTATCGCCGTGTTTCGATACGTCATAAATCTTTATATGCCTTGAAAGTGCAAGTATGCCGCTTATACTTCCCTTACATTCAAACTGCGTTCTGTCAAACAATCTCAAAGCTCAATACCTCGCCTTCTACGTATGCCTCAGTACCGCCGGTTTCAATAAGAAAAAGATTTTTTCCTTTCAGCAAAAGGACTTTTGTTTTTGTTTTAAATCTGATTTCCACGTCGCTTAAATACGTAACGCCTTTTATACCCGACAACGCAACTCTGCCGTTGCCGAAAAAAACCACCTGATAATCGCACAGTTCTTCCATATTAAATTTTTTTAAAATTTCATCCTTAAACATATTTAAATATATGTTAAAAGAATGATTAAAATTCTTGCATCGATCTAAAATACGTGAAATCTCATTTATAGCCGAAATAAACATTCAAATTAAAAACGTAAATTACGCAAAAAACGCCTTAAATAAATAGCCTGATTAAAATGATTAAAACATATTTGCGAAAATTATGTTTAAATTTAATCAAATCAAAAAGTATTATATTTTATCTAATCACAAAAACTCATAACAAAAAATATAATATTCAATCGCAAAAAAAACTCATATCGACTTATTGTAAATTCGATATGAGTAAATTAAAATACTTAATTTTTAAGTTTTAAATTATCCGTTTAAAATTCAACTTTCGATAAGCGTTTTTTGCAATCAGTTTTCATCGAAAACGTCGTCGACTACGTCTGAAATAGGCTTAACGTCCGAAACTTCGTTTTCATCTTTATGTACGACAACAGGAGCACTCTGAGCTTCGCAAAAAGTTGTCGTGTTGCCGTTCCAATGAAGCATAATATTGTCGTTTATAGCACCGTTTCTGTTTTTCAAAAGTAACAGTTTGACCTGAGACAAATCGGCAGGGTCGGGACGATGCAAAAACATAACGACGTCGGCGTCCTGTTCAATAGCTCCCGATTCACGCAAGTCGCTGAGCTTCGGTTCTTTGGCGGCACCCGAACCGGTACGTTTTTCAACGTCACGGGACATTTGCGACAAAACAAGTATAGGAACTTTCAACTCCCCGGCGTACAATTTCAATTTTCTGGACATATCCGCAACTTCTTGCTGACGTTCTCCGCCACGGTAACCTAACGACATAAGTTGCAGATAGTCGACGACGATAAGGTCAAGTCCCTTTTCTCTTTTCAAACGGCGGCATTTTGAAAGAATATCCACCGGCGTATTGAGCGAATAGTCATCGATATAAATTTCTGCGGAATCAAGTTTTTTTGCAGCTCTGTAAAGAAGCGACATCTCTTCGTTGGAAAGTCCTCGAGGTCTCGAAGCGTCCGACATAGAAACGCCTGATATGTAAGAAAGAATTCTTTTTGCCAATAACGTTGCAGGCATTTCCATTGAAAAGATTGCAACTCGTTTATGTTCGTTTATTGCTGCGTTTGTCGCAATGTTAAGCGCAAACGCCGTTTTACCGACAGACGGACGAGCCGCAAGCAAAATAAGCTCACCGGGTTTAAAACCGAACGTGTGTTTGTCCAAAGTCGGAATACCCGTGTTTATTCTCTCGGTAGGCACGTGACCTTTCTGAATTTCAGCGATTTCGTCAACGGCTTTATTTGCCGCATTCGAAATTTTTACCATAGATGAATTATCTCTGTCTTCTGCGATTTTAAAAATAGTTCCTTCGGCGAAATTTAACGCTTCGATTTCGTCTGTTGCGGTGTAACCTTTTTTAGAAACTTCAACGCCTACGTTTATAATTCGGCGTAACAAGCCGTCACGTTTTACTATTTTAAAATAATATTCACTGTTTGCAGAGCTCGGAACTACCGAGGTAAGTTCGGTAATATAACTTACGCTTCCTACTGCGTCCAACTTTCCTTTAAGAGAAAGTCTGTCGGCAAGCGAAACGGTATCCACAGGAATAGATTCGTCAAGAATTTCTTTAGCCGTTTCAAATATGATTCTGTTTTTATCAGAATAAAAATCGTCGGAACACAGCCTCGGAAGGAATTCGTCAGCCGCCGTTTTATCAATCAAAACAGAACACAAAATTGCTTGTTCCGCTTCAATATTAAACGGCATCGTCCTGGCTTCTTTATTATCGACTTTATTTTTTGTCTGAGGCATTTTGCTCCTCCTTTTTCTTTTTGACCACAACCGAAATAGTAATTATTATTACGGCAAATAGTACGATTCCGATAGTCAAGCCATACCATGCAGCTCTGTTTTCAACGGTTTGATAAAGTTTAATTTCTACGTTATCGCCATCGGAAAACGTCCATACGTAACTTTTTACGTTTCCCGCTTCGCTCAATTTGCCGTTTGCCGAAACAGATTTATATTCGGTTAGGTATACGTATTGTATATTAAGATTATATATGCTGTCAACGCCTGCGTCGGTCAAAGTTTGTGCAAGTTCTGTGCTTGCCGCAGCGTTTGCCTTAACCTTATCCCATATACCTTCTTCAAACGAATATCGGTATGAATAATCGTTATAAAAACTTCCTCTAAAAATCTCCCTTTCGC
>CAMGKS010000052.1 GCA_946056785.1 uncultured Clostridia bacterium | reverse complement strand
GTAAGACCAAAGAAATGCTTAAGATCACTCTTCCAAACGGCTTGGAAATCGAAGGTAAACTTGTAGCTAACCTTAAAGGTAAAGTTTCCCTTGCAAATACGCTTGGTTTCTCAAAAGCTCATTTCGATATTCAATACGTTTCTAAAGACGGTGGCACAATCGGAACAGTTGCAGAATTGATTTATCAAGAAATCCCAGGAGAAGACGGCAAGAAGCAAGGACAAGTTCAGATTGCAATCGTCGATTCTTCGAATAAGTACATCGGCATCGTAAGAGACAATCTCTTCGTTGCAATGATCAATGCATTGTACAATGCTGACGACAAAGAAGAATACAAAAATTATACGGACCAAATCAAGGAAATGTTTGACGCAATTCAATATAAGAAAAATGCATTTACTCTTTCAAACATTCAACTTCAAGATCTCTTCCAGAACATTTTCTTCGGAGAGAAGAAAGTCGGTAAAGCTGCAACGCCAACCGAACTTAAAACTCTTAATATTGTAAATATTGAAGAGAAAGCTATCGCAAACAACTATATCAAAGTCGGTGAAGACGCATACAAGCTTATCAAAGAAGCCGATGAAAAAACCGGTGTAGTTATTGACACCAATGCATATCCTATAAACGCTAAGTCCCCGTATGCCGGACAAAAAGTCGTATACTATACCGATGACAAGGGCGACGATTTGGTATATACTTATGCAAATCTCTTCAAGACTTTTGCAAACGGAAAAGTTGTAGCAAAATATCCTGTAAGCTTCAATATCGCACAAGTTTTGAATATCGCTCTTGCCCATATGACAATCGCAAACAACAACGTTAAAGTTGCTATGGCAGAAGGTATCTTCAATGCATTGTTCGGTTATGCAGGCGAAACGGCAGCAGCGAGTGATTCATTGTATCGTAACGGCGAAGACGTAGGTTATATCTATATGGGTATTCTTGAAACCGGTGCCGACATCATCAATGACAAAATCACCGGATATGATTCCATCTCAACGGCTGAAGAACTTTATGCGGCAGTCTATAAGGGAAGCGCAACGGCAATTAAACGTATGACAGACGCAAATCTTCTTCCTGCAATCAAGATTGTCGAAAAGGAAGGCGGCGAATATGCATATCAGAACGGAGTACTTGTCATTTACGATAGCAAGAACACCTATGATTCTCAGACAAAATACACTCTTATAAAAGAATTCGGTCATACTGTAGGAGCTGTAGGAGAAGACGGATGGTGCTATCAGAACGGTTACACGTTGTCTAAAGCCGAAGCTCTCGTTATGTGGAAAGTCACGGCAGGCGTAGAGGTTACGGCAGATGAATGGATTGGAATCGGAGCCAGTGCTCCTGAAGCAGGAGTTGTTGAAGCTCTTTACAACGAAGGTATCGTAAAAGACCTTAAAGATATACTTGCAGGTTCAAAAATCGTTGATTTCACAAAGAACGGAAACGAAATTTTTGACGCACTCCTTGCTTTGAACGTAGAAGTCAACATTGTTACGGACGCAAATCATATCGCAGTCGAAATCGAAATTCCTGACGTGGCTACCGCATCGTTTAACTTCACTATAAGCACGGCACAAGCAAACGTAGACGCTTTGGATAGTGCAATCGCAGCATTTGCAGCTAAGTATGAAACGGCAAAAGCGGCAGGTGAATTCGTATTCGATATGAGCATCTGGATGCCAACCGTATAATATAGGCAAATAAACAAATTAAAAAGAACGACCTATGGTCGTTCTTTTTAATTTTAAAATTCAACCAAACAAACGAGAAAAACGTTTGAATACGGTTACGCGTGTATAAAATAAACAAAGGAAAGCCTAACGGTTTAGCAAATTGAGCAGAACTAAACCTTAAAAGAAGAAGCGCTGAAAAATTGCGTAAAACCGCCCTTGACGGAATTTTTGAAAGGCTTGCTAAAGAATAAATGCAATAGCGATTGCATAATAAAAAAATCGAATAAATACAAAAAAGGGATAAAAATAAAATCAATATATGATCAGGAATAAAAACAAAATAGGGGAAAAAAATCAATATATGATCAGGAATAAAACAAAATAGGGGAAAAAGCAAAGCAATATACGATCAGGAATAAAAACAAAATAGGGATAAAAATGAAATCAATATAAAAAAATTATTTTACGTAAAAATGCGTATAACAAACAAACTCGACGCGTAAACCCGTCTTTTAATCGTTAATTCAATCATAGCATTTAACAATTCAGACTATCAGGCGTCACGTTGGCCACTTAAAACCTAACGCTTGATAGTCTATACTTTTGCGAACTACTACATTTCACTTGAAATTTTTCCGATAATAAACTATAATTTCTATAACTTGAATCGAGCGGAGGGCTTATGTCAAAACTTTTAACAGACGAAAAAAGAATCACCGATTTTTTTGCGTGCGACGTCTTTGACGACAAAGCAATGAAAGAGTATATGTCGGCGGAAGATTATGCCGCTTTTAAAGAGGTTACGCAAAACGGCTCTGAGCTTAACAGACAGCTTGCCGATAAAGTGGCTGACGCAATGAAAGAGTGGGCAATGTCAAAAGGAGCTACTCACTATACTCATTGGTTTCAACCGTTGACGGACGCTACCGCAGAAAAACACGACGCTTTTATATCAATAGATAAGGGCGGCAAAGTTATTCTTGAATTTACAGGAAAGAATCTCATGCGTGGCGAAGCGGACGCTTCTTCTTTTCCATCGGGCGGTATACGCGCTACGTTTGAGGCGAGAGGATATACAATATGGGACGTAATGAGCCCGGCTTTTATAAAAAAATCGCAGGGCGGTGCGGGAGTGCTTTGCATTCCTACCGCTTTCTGTTCGTTCGGCGGAGAGGCTCTCGACAAAAAAACGCCTTTGCTCAGGTCAATGGCATATTTAGAAAGAGAAGCAAAAAGATTTCTGGCTTTAATCGGTAAACCTGCAAACAGGGTTTATCCTAACGTCGGCGGCGAACAGGAATATTTCTTAATTTCCAAAGAGGACTATTTAAAACGTGAAGATTTAAAACTTACGGGGCGCACGTTGTTTGGAGCCGCCCCGCCTAAAGGACAGGAGAAAAACGACCAGTACTACGCAAAAATCAAAGAGAACGTTCTTGATTATATGGCGGACCTTAACGAGGCGTTATGGAAATTAGGCATAACGGCAAAAACTCAGCATAACGAGGTTGCTCCGTCCCAGCATGAGCTCGCGCCTATTTTTGCTACTGCAAATATTGCAACCGACCAAAACCAAATCATTATGGAAACGATGAAAAAGGTCGCCGACAGTCACGGACTTAAATGCTTATTGCATGAAAAACCATTTGCCGGCGTGAACGGAAGCGGCAAACATAACAACTGGTCGCTTTGTACCGATGACGGAAGAAACCTTTTAAGTATGGGAAAAGACGAAGAGTCACATAGGACTTTCTTCCTTTTCTTCCTTGCCGTTATAGCGGGGGTAGACGATTTTCAAGATTTACTCAGAATGAGTTGCGCTTCGGCGGGAAACGACAGACGTATCGGAGGACACGAGGCGCCTCCTGCAATTATATCGGTATACGTCGGCGATAAAATCGAAGCCATGCTTAACGATATCGAACATAACGTCGGAGAAGTTGACAATATTAAAGAGTATCTTGAAATGGGCGTATCGACTATGCCAAAACTTAAAAAGGACGACAGCGACCGAAATCGTACTTCGCCGTTTGCTTTCACCGGCAACAAATTTGAGTTCAGAATGGTCGGTTCTCAGCAGACGCTTTCTACTCCTAACGTGATTCTAAATACGATTACGGCATATACGTTAAGCCGATTTTCGGATATAATCGAATCTAAAAAGGGAGAAAATCTTGATAAGGTTTTGTCTCAACTTATTTACGACGAGTACGTTGCGCATAAGCGTATTATCTTTAACGGTAACAACTATTCTGAAGAATGGACGAAAGAAGCCGCAAAAAGAGGACTTTACAATTTGTCGAATGCGGTAGACGCATTTGAAGCGTTAAAACGTAAAGAGGTAAGGGACCTTTTTATTTCTAACGGCATTTTCAACGAGGTAGAGATTGACGCAAGATATCGCATATACCTTACCGATTATTCTCAGACAATAAATATCGAAGCTCAGACTGCGTTGTCCATTGCGAAAACGAGAATATTGCCGAGCGTGATGAAATATCAGGGCGAAACGGCTATTCAGCTTGAGAGCCTTAATAAATTTGGTTTAGGAAAGACTCATCTTGAAAAAATAGAAATTCTTGACAAGGCGATTTCTGAATTTAACAACGCTATCAACGAACTTGAAGCGGCAACGAATAAGGCACGAGCGATCTCCGATTTAAAACAGAGAGCGATTGCGTGTCGTGACGAGGTTAACCCAAAACTCGACAATTTGAGAAAAATTGCCGACGATATGCAGTTAATTTGCGATAAAGCGATATGGCCTTATCCGAATTATCAAGATATTTTATTCAGGGACTGATTATGAAAGAAAAGAAAGAGAAAAAGAAAAGATTCGGTTTTTTCAGTCGCAAAAAGACGGACGACGCTACGTTGCAGGGAAAAGCCGATATCGAAACGGTTGAAGAAGCGGCTGAAGAACCGATAGAAGAAGTTAAGCCGGAAGACGAGGTCAAAGAATTTTTCATCGAACCGGAACTTGAAGACGTAGATTATTATGAGTTTATAGAGACCGAATCGAAAAAGATGGAAAATCATAAAGCTCGTGTAGCCGGAAGTTGGGGCGAAAAAAGAGCGGCAAGAATGATTCGTGACGACAGCATAAAATTGCTTGGTATTCCGTCGAGAATGGAGCCGTTTTACAGCCGCAGTTTTAAAGGCAGACCTTGCTTTATGTTGCTCGGAATCGTCTATGCGATTTGTTTTGCACTTTTTTTGACGTCTTTTGCCGCAGGCATTTATGGTTACGTTTCCGCTGCCGTTTCCTTGGCAGGCATAATAATTGCGACCGCATTTTTAGTATCTTTATATATCGGACGCACTTTTGCACAAAAACTACTTAAAAAAACTACGTCATACAACGTTGTGTCGACTATAAAAGCAAAAAGCGAATGCAAACGTAATATTATAATTTCTGCAAATTACGACTCGAAGTACGGAAACAATTTTAAGGTAAGCGATAAAACGCGTTTTTGGCTTATTGCGGCGTCGCTTATATCGATTGCAGTTTTTGCATTGCTTGTTTTTATCCGCCTTATCGTCGGAGTAGATTCGGTTGCGGCAAAAGCAAGCCTTATCGTTCTTTCGTGCGTTTTTGCAATTCCTTCGATTTTAATATTGATTCTGACTTTCTCGTTATCAAAAAATAAGGTTGAAGAAAACAACGGGCTTTCGACTTCGGTTGCGTTGGCTGTCGTAAGATATCTTATCGACGAAGATATGATAAAAAAGGATACGGCTGTGACGTTTGTAGCTTTTGGCGGCGAAAACGCAGGACATGACGGCGCAAACGCTTTTGTCAAACAGCACAAAGATACTCCTATGTTTGAAAACGCAACGTTTATAAATATGGAAGATATCGTTGAAAGAAAGTATTTCGTTGCAACAACCGATGCGGTTCATAAACACGATTTTGACAGCTCGCTTATCGATTTGGCAAAGGACGTGGCGAAAGATCTTGAAATTGAAATAAAAGAAGAAGGGAAAAATTTCGGTGCTTTAAGCGGATATGCGGCAACGGCTTTTGAAAAAGCAGGGGTACCCGGCGTAACTTTAGTTGCCCGCGATAAAAATCCTTTCAGAGAAATTACCGTCGAAGATGGCGATATATCCGACGTTACGCAAAATTGTTTTAAACTTTTGGTCGGTATAACAGAAAAGTTGTTGGAGGACGAGATTGAAAAAGGTTGATAAAAACGTTGCAAACGTTAAAGAATCAAAACAGTTAGATTACGTAAGCGAGGTTGTTGAAAAACCGCAAGACGCCGATAGCGTTGAAAACGTCGTCATAAGTAAAGGAGAGACGAACAGCGCGGAAAACGTTCAAGAGTCAAAAGTCGATGAGAACGTCGAAAAAGCCGTTTTAGATAATTCGTCCGCCGATGAAACAACTGCCGCAAATTTGACGGAGGAAAAACCGGGGGAAAAAACGAAAAAAGAAAAAGTAAAAGAAACGGTGAAGAAATATTGCAAAAGATATTTCATAGACGCATTTACGGGCATGTCTCAAGGATTGTTCGTAACGCTTATAGCCGGAACGATTTTAGCTCAGGTAGCATCGTGGTTCGGAGATAATACGTTTGCTAAAACGCTCGGACATATAGCAAGTATAGCAAAAATGCTTATGGGGGCAGGCATCGGGGTAGGAATAGCTCACAAATTGGGCGCTAAACCGCTTGTTATGTTTACAGCAGCAGTTTCGGGACTTATAGGGGCATGGGCAATGCCGCTTATGAATTATCTTGTCGGCAATGCGGAAGCGTTTGCATTGTCGTTCGGAGCTCCCGGAAATCCGATAGGCAGTTACGTTCTTAGTTTATTCACCGTTGAAATTGCCGGTTTATACGCAGGCAAGACGAAGCTCGACATAATTTTAGTTCCTATCGGAATGTTGCTTTTAGGGTTCGTCGGAATATTTGTTGCCTGGCCGTTTATCAAACTTATAGATTTGTTCGCTCAGTTGATAGTTATTTTGATAAAGGCAGGCGAAGCCGTTAAAATCATTGTCGGAATCGTCGTTGCAATCGTTATGGGCATACTTCTCACAATGCCGACGTCATCGGCGGCTATATGGATAGCGATTGCCGGAAGCAGCGTCGGACTTGCAAACCCTGACGTTTTTGCGATAGCCGGCGGCGCTGCCGTTGCGGGTTGTGCGGCACATATGGTAGGCTTTGCCGTTACGTCTTTCAGAGAAAACAAGATAAGCGGACTTATTTCGCAAGGAATAGGAACAAGCATGCTCCAAATTCCAAATATAATGCGTAAACCGATAATTATGGTTCCGCAAATTATATCCAGTGCGGTTTCAGGTCTTATTGCCGTCATCATGGGATTGAGATGTAATGCCGCAGGGGGCGGAATGGGCACTTCGGGGCTTGTGGGAATATTCGGAGCGATTGAAGCGTCGCAAGGTATAATTCCCGCTTGGCAAATAGCTCTTGCAATTATTCTTTGTATGTTTGTTATTCCTATCGGCGTGGGACTTTTGTTCAGCGAATTGTTCAGAAAAAAAGGACTGATAAAGTTCGGCGATATGGCTCTTGATAAATAAAAAGGTTTGCAAGGAAAAGGCGACAAGAAGTTTAACGGTATTTTCATTTAAATAGCTGTTAAATTTCTGATAATATAGGTAAAAAGCAAGATACGAAATAAAAGAAGCGATAAAATAAAAAAGCACGCATATAAGTTTTTGCAATATGCGTGTTTTTTGTATAACCGTAAAACGTAATAGAATTTCTTATGAAAAACACTATTGAAAATTTCTATGGAAATTTCTATGAAAGAACTATTGGAATTCCTATGGAAATTTAGATAAAATCGCTAAGGAATTTCCGATAAAATAATTTCAAAATCGCTTTATATCGGAGTGCTATTATATCGGTAAATTAGTTTGTACGGCAACATATATATATCGGCAAGTTGGTGTGTATTTAAAATATATATTTAAATATATAATATCGGCAAATTAGCGTTTGGCAAGTTATCGTATTCAAAATATATAATATCGACAAAATAAATATATTGTTAATAC
>CAMGKS010000051.1 GCA_946056785.1 uncultured Clostridia bacterium | reverse complement strand
AATAGTTATAAGTTTGGCAATATTTTAGCCTATATACAATTATTTTGCTTTAAATTGTTATGCTTTAAATTTTTGTTAAGTTTTTTATGTTTGCTGCTAAAACTTGTAGCAAGATTAATATAATAAAAATTTTGAATAAGAAAATTTGAAAGGAAAAATTAAAATGAGATTTAGATTTATGAGATTTTTGTATATATAATTCAATATCCGTTTCGCCCTAAAAGATAATCGACCGTAACGTCGAAATAGTCGGCGAGTTTTACAAGGTTTATTCCCGTAGGTTCGCTTCTGTCCGTTTCCCAATAACAGATAATCGAATAACTGACGCCGATAGCCTTTGCGAGAGCCGCTTGCGAAACGTGGCGTTCGTTTCTTAGTTCTAAAAGTCTTTGTGCAAAAATCTTCATATCTGTATTTTACTCAATTAATTTAGTAAAATACTTGACACTCAATAAATTGAGTGATATTATTGCATTGCTTAAAAGTCGAACGGGCGGTCTAAAACTTTGTGAGTATTCACCGATTTTGTTCGGCTATCGGCGATACATTGGGAGGAGAGAGTATATGTATTGTTTTATACATACGGACACTGAAGCTGCCGCAGTCTGCAAAAAATGCGGCAAGGCAATGTGTCATAACTGTTCGGCGTATTCCGGGAATACGGGAATTTGCCCGGCTTGTCGGAAAGAGGAATTTGAAAACGAAAGGTCGCAGAATTATATTTACAAAAAACAGGAAATAAAAGGTATAGTCGTTGCGGCAGTCATAGCTTTGATAGTTCTTATTATCGGTATCGTTTTTATGACTTGGGGAGATTATTTCCTTTACGCAGGTTTAATTGTTTTAGGTGTCGGCATCATCGTTTTTACTGTAATATTTGTCAAAAAGAGTCGTTTATTGAAGTCTTATATAGACAGAATAGTTTATTTGACGCAAGAAATAGAAAAGATAGACAAAGCATTGTCGCTTGGCGTCGCACAGATTTAATTTTGCCGCTCTATAGCGAAAGTTGAGTCAAACAATTTATAAAATAAAATCGAGCATAACTAAAAAACAGCCGAAACAAGGCTGTTTTTTTTACGGCATAATTCGTTAGGTTTAAATTAAATCGTTTATATAAAATAAATGTTGCTACTAAACCTTACGGACGTAGAAGCGGCGAACGATTTTGTATGGTTGGACTGTTTTACTAAAACGAAAATTTTTTATTATGAGTAAAGGCGTATTGTAAAAAACGTGGCGTCTATATTGAAAACATTTTTCGTATTTAAAGCGGCAAAATTTAACAGATAAAAGATTGAACGCGTTTACGCGGAATAAAATTTTCTTAAATTACATTTTTATGCTTTAGCGGTGAAGTTGAAAAATTTGCAATTATTTACTTTAAATTTTTTTAAAATGTGTGGCATTTATATTCAATACATATTATAATCGGTTTATGCAAAAGATAAGATTTGAAAAAGGTTTCGACCCTAAAGCTACTCTTGAATGCGGTCAGGTGTTCAGATATAAAAAAACGGACGGCGGTTATGAAGTTATCGCAACTGATAAACGCTGTGAAATTTTAAGCGACGACGAAGGTTTTTTTATGTTGACCGACAGCGAAAGATTTTTCAAAAATTACTTTGACTTTGATAGAAACTATGATACAATAATTAATAACATAAAAGCGAATGATAAACTTGCAAAAATGGCTGATTTTGGCAAGGGTATACGAATATTAAATCAAGACCCTATTGAAACTGTTTTTTCGTTTATCATTTCGGCAAACAACAATATTCCGCGTATCAAGTTAATATTGGAAAGGCTGTGCAGTTCGCTCGGCAAAGATATGGGCGGGTATTTCGCTTTTCCGTCTTTGAAAGTCTTAGCTTCTGTCGACGAAAGTTTTTATTCCGGAATCGGAGCCGGATACCGAGCAAATTATTTAACTAATACCGCAAAGGCGCTTTTAGATATCGACGTAGAAGCGTTAAAGAATCTGGATACGGGCAGTCTCCGTGCAAAACTGTTGCAATTCAAAGGCGTTGGCAGAAAAGTCGCCGATTGCATTTTGCTTTTCGGTTTTCACCGCACGGACGTTTTCCCCGTCGACACGTGGATAAAAAGGGTGTTTGCAAAAAGTTACGGTGACGTGCCGGCAGAAAAACTCAGCGAAGTTTTGGTTAAAACTTACGGGGAGTACAGCGGTTACGTACAGCAATATTTGTTTTATTATGCAAGAGATAATTTTGTAGAGGAGTTATAATGGCGAAAAAATTCGTTTGTTTAGCCGATATTGAATCGATAAGAGTTCCGTACAGTACTTTTAACGCCGCTTTGAAAGAGCTTTCAAAATTCGGCGAAATTGTGTCTTGCAAATTTTACGGCTACAGCGGAAAGCGTACTCGTGATTATGCGGAGTTTATCGAAGAAAACAGTTATGAAGCTTTGGCGCCGCTCAGCGGCAAACGCAGAGGACAACTCGATATGCGTCAAGTTATCGACGCCGTTCAACTGAGTCAAAGTTCAAACATAGACGGTTTCTTTTTAATTTACGGACAAGGAGATTTAACACCGCTCATCGCTTATCTTAAAGCGTTTAATCTGGAAGTAATCGCAGGCGTCGTCGAACCCGACCAAAATTCGGTTTTATGTACGAAAACCATTATTCTCAAGGTGGAGTAACGGAGGATATATGTATTCATCAAAAAAATACGTTGTTTTAGCAGATATCGAAAGCGTAAGAATTTCTTATAAGACTTTTGCAAAAGCCTTAAACGAGTTGTCTAATTACGGTGAAATAGCCGCTTGTAAATTTTACGGATATTCATCTAAACGTTCAAAAGATTACGACGAATTTATAAGAGAAAACAATTTTGATGCTCTCAGTGCTTTGCCGAAAAAGAAAAGAGGCAGGCTTGATTTAAGACAGGTTATCGACGCTGTCAGACTTGCTCAGTTTCCTAATATCGACGGCTTCTTTTTGATTTACGGACAAGGAGATATTACTCCGCTTATAGCTTATTTGAAATCTTACGGAATGGACGTCATAGCCGGCGTTATCGAACCTGATAAAAATGCGGCTCTTTGCAATAAAGCCATACTTTTAGGCGGAGAAGAACCTGTCGTAAAAGACGTTCTCAAAAAAGGATATAAACAAGTCGCTCCTACCGAATTGATTTACGTCGACGCCGATTCTGAAAATACGGTTGACGAAAAGGTAATAGAAAAGGCTTTAAGCGACGTTGTCCCTGAAATAGACGAAACAAAAGTTTCTGAACCTACAAAAGAGGATATTAAGCAACTCGAAGACGAAACGATGGCACAGGTTGACGAAATGATGAACGAAATCAACTCCGAGGTGAACGAGGCGTCCGAAGAAAAAACAGACGACGGACAAATTTTCGGTTCGGAAAGCGACAGCGTTTCGGATAATGCAGGCGATGTTACTCTTCCGTCTGTTGCCGAAGACGACAAAGACGAAAACGGCGGTGAAGACTTATTAGCCGCAGACGAATATGCCGACGATGTTGACGATGATAACGAATTCGAGCCTGTAAACTTGGACGACGGACAAGAAAGCGACGATTCGGAAAAGGACGAAACGGAAAATATCGACGACGACGCACTTATCGCTCAGCTTTATAAATTGCTCGGCGGATTAGATTGACAATTTTGTGGCGAAAACGCTAGAGGTATAGAATGGCAAAAATTACTATTGACGAAAAATTGTGCAAAGGCTGTGGTCTTTGTGCTGAAGCTTGTCCAAAGAAAATTTTGGCGGTTTCAAAAACTGTTAGCAACGACAAAGGATATTTCGTTATCGAATGTAACGATATGGCAAGTTGTATCGGTTGTGCTTTTTGTGCGACTACTTGCCCTGATTGTGTAATTACGGTAGAGAAGTAGGCGGAGGTACTTATGGCAGAAAAGAAATTGATGAAAGGCAATGAAGCAATAGCAGAAGCTGCAATAAGAGGCGGATGCCGTTTTTATGCAGGTTATCCTATAACCCCGCAAAACGAAATTCCTGAGTACATGTCTTGGAGACTTAACGAAGTCGGCGGACATTTCGTCCAGGCAGAGTCGGAAGTTGCGGCAATTAATATGGTTTACGGTGCTGCCGGTGCAGGCGGAAGAGCCATGACGAGTTCTTCGAGCCCGGGCATAAGCCTTAAACAAGAAGGTATTTCTTACATATGCGGCGCGGAACTTCCGTGCGTTATAGTCAACATGGTTCGTTCGGGTCCGGGGCTTGGCGGTATTCAGCCTTGTCAAGGCGACTATTTCCAGGCGGTAAAAGGCGGCGGCCACGGCGATTACAGAATGCTTGTCGTCGCGCCTAATTCTGTTCAGGAATGCGTCGACATTATGTATGACGCTTGGGATAAAGCCGAGAAATACCGTTTGCCTGTTATGATTTTAGGCGACGGCATGTTAGGACAGATTATGGAAGCAGTCGAACTTCCTCCTATGAAAGATCCTGCTACGTTCCCTAAAAAACCTTGGGCAACAACGGGCGAAGGCACGGGAGAAAACAGAAGAATTATAAATTCGCTTTACATAGTACCTGATGAACTTGAAGCAATGAATCATAAGTTGCAAAAGGTCTATGACGAAATGGCAAAGAATGAAGCAAAAGCCGAAGAGTATTTATTGGACGACGCAGAAATCGTTCTTACGGCTTACGGCACGGTTGGCAGAATTGTTAAGAGTTCTGTCGATATGCTTCGCGAAAAAGGTATTAAAGCCGGTCTTATCCGTCCGATAACGGTTTATCCTTTCCCTAAAGACGCATTTAAGAAAGTGGGTGAAATGAAATCCGTCAAAGAAATAGTCACGGTAGAACTTTCTATGGGACAGTATATCGAAGACGTTAAACTTTATACCGAATGTAAAAAGCCGGTTAAATTTTACGGCCGTTCGGGAGGCAATATTATGGCTCCTGAAGATGTTGTGGATTTTGTTTTAAAGGAGGTCAAATAATATGAGCATCGTATTTGAAAAATCAAAATTTTTGACTGACGCTCCGCTTCATTATTGCCCAGGTTGTTCTCACGGCATTGTGCATCGCTTGGTAGCGGAAGCACTCGAAGCCGTCGGGGCTGAGGGACACGTTGTCGGCGTTGCTCCTGTCGGTTGTGCGGTTTTTGCATATAATTATTTTAATTGCGATATGCAGGAGGCAGCTCACGGTAGAGCCCCTGCGGTTGCAACGGGCATTAAATACGTAAATCCCGATAATATCGTGTTTGCTTATCAAGGCGACGGCGACCTTGCAAGTATCGGTCTTGCCGAAATACTTCATGCAGCGGCAAGAGGCGTAAATATTACCGTAATTTTCATCAATAATGCAATTTACGGAATGACGGGCGGTCAGATGGCCCCTACAACGTTATTAGGTCAAAAATCTACAACTTGCCCTTACGGCAGAGACGCAATCTTAAACGGAAATCCTATTAAGGTAAGCGAAATGCTTGCTACTCTTGACGGCCCTAGCTACGTCGAAAGAGTTTCGGTAGCAGACGTGCCAAACATCAAAAAGGCTAAAAAAGCTATCGAAAAGGCATTCAGAAATCAAGTTGAAGGCAAGGGATTCTCGTTTGTCGAAGTCTTGTGTGCTTGTCCAACCAACTGGCACATGTCTCCGCTTCAGGCAGTGGAATACGTCAAAAACGATATGACGAAAATATTCCCGCTTGGCGTTTACAAGGAGGTTTAGTATGGAAAGATTAATCGTTGCAGGTTTTGGCGGTCAAGGCGTTTTATCGCTTGGTCAAATGATTGCCTATGCGTCAATGTTTGAAAATAAAAACGTAACGTGGCTTCCTTCATACGGTCCTGAAATGCGTGGCGGCACGGCAAACTGTTCGGTTGTCGTTGACGAAGCACCTATTGCTTCTCCGATTATCGCAACGCCCGATACGTTGATTGCCATGAACAAGCCAAGTCTTGACAAATTTATAGCAAGCGTTAAAAAGGGCGGCCTCGTGCTTGTTAACAGCTCGCTTATTTCAGATAAAGTTAATCGTGACGACGTTAAAACAATTTACGTCAACGCTAACGAAATAGCTCATAAAATTGGAAACGATAAAGCGTCGAACCTTGTTGTTCTCGGAGCTTACATAAAGCATAGCGGACTTTTCACAAAAGACGAAATGCTCAAAACCATTGAAAAAGTGTTTGCAGCGAAAGCAAAATTTATCGAATCTAATAAAGCGGCATTTCTTGCAGGCTACGAGCTTTAATATTTCGTATAACAGAAAAAAGTCACGCTTATAGCGTGACTTTTTTAAAATGCGAATATACTTTGAGTATAGTTGAATTAAATCGGGTAGTGTCGTTGAATTAAATCGGGGAGGATCGATGAATTAAATCGGGTAGTGTCGTTGAATTAAATCGGGGAGGATCGATGAATTAAATGGGGTAGGTGGTTGAATTTAATCGGAACGCATAAAGAATATTTATTATAAATCGAATAGACAAATCAAAATGAAAAAGATTTCAACAAAAATTATTGATATGGATATGACAAAGGGGCCGCTTCTTAAAAATTTGATAGCGGTAGCGTTGCCTCTTGCACTTTCCGGGGTATTGCAGTTGCTGTTTAATGCGGCTGACCTTATGGTAATCGGGCAGTTTTCTAAAACGGGAACGCAATCTCTTGCCGCAGTAAGTTCGAATACGGCTCTTATCAATCTTTTTGTCAACGTAGCAATAGGGATATCGGTTGGCGTAAACGTGATTATGGCTCAGGCAATAGGAGCCGCCGATGAAAAACGTGCCGTTGCAACGCTTCACACGTCGATGTGTCTTTCCGTAGTTTTTGGTTTGGCTTTGGGTATAATAGGTACGTCAATGGCAAAGGTGTTTTTGATATGGATGGATACCGACCCGATAATTTTGGATAAAGCGGTACTTTATTTAAGACTGTATTTTATAGGTGCTCCGGCAAATATTATTTACAACTTCGGAACGGCTGCTTTGAGAGCGAAAGGCGATACGACAAGACCTTTGTTATATTTGTTTTTTGCCGGAATTTTAAACGTTTGTCTTAATTTGATTTTTGTAATAGTAGCTTCTTTGGACGTAGCCGGCGTTGCAATCGCAACGGTTGTAAGTCAATACGTTTCCTGTATCTTACTTATAGCAACTATGCTTAAAGAAAAAGGTTATTGCAAATTATCCGTTAAAAAGCTGAAGTTTTATAAGGGCAGCACGACCGCAGTTTTAAAAGTCGGTTTGCCGTCGGGGATATTGAGCTCGTTTTTTTCCATAGCAAACGTATTGATACAAACGAATCTTAACGGCTTCGGGTATGCACTGGTAGCAGGCAGTTCGACGTCGAGCAATCTCGAAGGATTTGTTTACACTTCTATGAACGCCGTTTCCAATGCTTCCGTATCTTTTGCGGGACAGAATTACGGGGCAGGAAAGTTTGACAGAATTAAAAAAATCGCATTAGAATGTTCGGCAATGGTTATAGTCATTAGTTTGTTTTTCACCGCAATTTTGTTGTCGGCGGGAAAGTATATAGCAATGCTATACGTTACCGACGAAGTGGTTATCAATTATGCGGTTCAAAGGCTAAAAATCATTTTGCCTATTTATTTTGTCTGCGGAATAGTTGAAATACTTGTCGGCTGTCTCAGGGGAATGGGATATTCTTTAACGCCGACTTTGACGAGCTTTTTTTGCGTATGTATTTTCAGAATAATCTGGATATATACGGCATGTAGGGCAATTCATACGCCTGAAATGCTTTATTTATCATGGCCGATAAGTTGGGTTATCAATTTTGTTATTGACATTATAATTTTTATATTTTTATTCAACAAAAGAAAAACGGCGTCGCAAGAATACGCTCCTAAGGCCGGTAAAGTCGTCGCTGAATTTTCCTCTTATGAAGAAATGAAAAGTTTTTCTAAAACAAACATTTTAAGCGTAGATAAAGGAAACGACAAACAATAATAAATCAACTAGTCAAATAATAGAAAAAGTTCAGAAAAGCGAACACCGAGCTTCTGGAAAACCAGCTTTTTGCCAA
>CAMGKS010000050.1 GCA_946056785.1 uncultured Clostridia bacterium | reverse complement strand
CCTGACGGAAAAAATATTAAACGGAATTTTATAATTTTTTAACAAACGGCAACGAACAAAGCTGACAAATCGTATTTAATCAACAAAAAACGCAAAGAGCGGCGGTATTCACTCTTTACGTTAAAAGAAATATACGTCATTTTAATTCTGAAACTATTTCATCGGACAATAAAGTTAAACAAATTTCATCAGGCAATAACGCTTGAATTGTTCGGACTAACTTTTTTGAAAGCCGATATTATGCAATACGGTTAGTTTATCCGCCGTCAATGTTTAACCGTGTTGCCGCTCAGGCTTTAAAATCTATTTTACATTTTCTTTTCAATATTTTATGAACGTTATATTTAAGTAAATTAAGTATTAACCAAGCACGTTACTCACCGTGTCGCACGTGAGATTCGCTTGTTTTATTCCTTCTAATATTTCGGGAAGAGCTTTAAGCGTATGCTCGGTCGGGTGCATCAAAATTAAATCTCCGCCTTTTAAGTCTTTTAACGCTCTTTGAACGACTAATTCCGAATTTTTATCCCGCCAATCTATCGTATCTTTAGACCACATAATAACTTTATAGCCCTCGTTTTCCGCCACTTTAAACATAGCTTTGCTTAAATCGCCTGACGGTGGGGCAAACAGTTTTGTCGCCGTTCCGGTAATCGTTTCAATAAGTTTTTCGGTTATTATAATTTCCTGACGGTTTTGTTCTTCGTTAAGGGTGGAGGCGTCACGGTGAAGATAACCGTGATTTGCTATTTCAAAACCTCGCTCATGCATAAGTTTAAGCAAGTCTCCGTTTTTTTCCGCCCATCTGCCGCCTATAAAAAAGGTGGTTTTAAAACCGTAATCGTCAAAAACGTCCATCATTTTTTCAATATATTCGGTTCCCCAATATACGTTTATCATAAGAGAAACCTTATTTCCGTTGCGGTTACCATTGTAAATGGCGGAATCTGTTTTTACTGCCGTCGTAGTCGCAGTACCATACACCGTACTGACAAAAAGTATCCCAAGTACCAAAATTATGGCAAAATTTGTAGCAAGCGTTGATAAATGTCGTTTATTCATATAAATAAAATATGTTTGCTTAGCGAATAAAATGTGCTATAATTTCAATATGAATAAATATTTTAAGTTTTCCAACGGTCTTAGGTTGGTCTTTTCTTGTATAGAATCTGTTCGTTCGGTTTCAATCGGCGTATACGTTGGAGCCGGCTGCATTTGGGAGAATGAAAAAAATAACGGCGTAAGTCATTTCATCGAACATATGAATTTCAAAGGAACGGAAAAACGTTCTGCTTTTGATATCGTTCATGAAGTCGACAATATGGGGGCAAAGATAAACGCCGCAACTTCGAAACAACTTACCTATTATTATACTGTTTCTCTCGGAGAGGACGCTGAAAAGTGCATGGATATTTTATCCGACCTTTATTTCAATTCTACGTTTCCCGAAGACGAATTTGAGAGAGAGCGTAAGGTTATACTTGAAGAACTTGCAGAAAGCGAAGATACCCCGGACGACGTGTGCTTTGAAAGAGCTTCGTCATTCAGCTATGGTCAACATCCTTATTCCAAAACGATTTTGGGTACGAAAGAAAGTTTGTCGGCTATGACGAGACAAGATTTGTTTGACTATAAAAAAGATTTTTACACTGCTGACAATACGGTTATTTCGATTGTAGGAAATATTTCTTTTGATGAAGCGAAACGATTGACTCAAATATATTTTGAACAAAAATTTTCCGATTCAAAAATGAAAACTTTAAATTTACCGTCAAGCGAATTCGTTTCCGGCAGCGTTAAAGTTTCAAAGAAAATCGAACAAGTTCATATAACCATGGTTTTTGAAACAATGGACTATGAAGACGAAAGAGGAAGTTACGCTTTGATGCTTTTGTCCGACGCTTTTGCCGGCGGAATGTCGTCAAGACTTTTTCAAACTGTCCGTGAAAAAATGGGACTTTGTTATTCGATTTACGGTTATCCTTCTTTTACGAAGTATACGACGGGAAGATACTTTATTTGCATGAGTACGAATCCCGACAGCGTAGATTCGGCAATAAACGCAATAAAAAGCGAAATAGCAAAACTCGTGAACGACGGACTTTCCGAAACCGAATTGGCAAAGTCTAAAAGACAATCGGTAGCTTCGCTTGTTATCGGACAGGAGATGACTATGTCTATTATGAGGTCGCTCGGCCGCAGAGTCGTTATGGACGACGAACTTTTCGATTTGGATAAAGAAATTTCAAATTATGAATCGATAACTCTTGAAGAAATAAATTCTTATGCAAAAAAAATCTTCGACTTAGATAAAACGGTATTATGCCTGGTCGGCGATTTTGAGTGACGGGAGAAATATGGATAAACTTGATAAAATTTTTGAACTGCAGCAGAAATTCGATGAGGACGTAAAAAAGAACAGAGGTCTTGAAAACGTTACCAAAGAAGAATGGCTTCAAAAGGAAACGCTCGCTATGTTGAGCGAAATGGCGGAACTTTTAGGCGAGATAAATTGGAAATGGTGGAAAAACCCCAAAGAGGTAAACGAGGCAAACGTTAAAGAAGAACTCGTCGATATTTTACATTTTTTCATCGGTATGTGCCTTAATGCGGGAATGACGTCCGACGAACTTTACGAAATATATCTTTCCAAAAACGAAGAGAATTTCAAGCGTCAATACGGAAAATCTCTTAAAGAAGGATACAGCTTAGAAGAGTTTAACAAAAAAAGCGTATAAAAGATAATTTGCGACGGCGAAAATAATTATATCATAAATCGGTTTGATTTTTTATATCTATTGCATAAAAAACTCGTCTGTGATATAATTAAAAACTACTGCGGTATGTTTGCTGCGGTATCAAAGAGAGGAAGGAATGAAGAATATGAATTCGCAAAACACCCTAAACAGGATAGCAATCGGCATTCTGATATGCTTGATTGCAGTTTTTTGCTGTTTAAGTTTGTTCGGGGCTTTGGGCGGCGTCGGACAGATGGTTTCTTCATTTTTGCTTGGTGCTTTCGGATATGCTTCCTATGCATACTTTATTTCCGCTTTAATTGTTGGCGTTGCAATCGTATTTAATTTCCGACCGCGAATCGAAGGAAGAAAAATCGTAGGTCTGTTTTTGCTTCTTGCAGTGGGAATATGGGCACTCCACGTTTACACGTCAAGCGCAAATACTTTGTCGGAAGGATACGGCGGCTATCTTAACGCTTGTTACAAAAATCAGAACACGGCAGGCGGTGCGTTATTCGGAATAATTTCATATCCGATACAACGCTTCTTTACAAACGTCGGAGCATTAGCCTTTACCTGCGTTTTGTTTTTCCTTATGGTATTTTTTGCGGTATATCCGTTCATTAAAGGTTCGGTCGGAAAGAGCAGGGGGCTCAAACTTAAAAAGAGACCTAAGGGAGAAAAAATTACCGCTCCTAAGGTTCCTACTCTGACTTCTTTCGACGACGCAAGTCCTCCGACGTTTTACAAATTGACAGACGACGTAGCAGACGAACCGCCGAAAAATACGGTTGGTGCAGACGGATACAATCCGATTTTCCCGAACAAAACGGGACATATCGAAGACGAAGAAAAAATCGACGGACGAGGAGCAAAATTCGCTCTTGGTGGAGAGGAAATGAACGACAGAGAACACGACATATCGAGAAGCGGTTTCGGTTTACGCAGACCTGAAAACGGAAGAGAATTTGTAGAACAGAGCGGTTCTAAAAATTTGGTCAGGGAAATGCTTTTCGGGAACGAAATGGATAACGAAAAATATAAAGAGTATTTAAACGGCAGGCAGTCGGACGAACATAATATCGACGACCCTGCTTATGCCGCATTACAGAATGCGTATAAAAATACTATGATGAGAGAACAACAGAGCATTGTGCCGACCGAACCCGTTTCGTTGACGAACGCTATCAGTAATGCGGAAGCGAAACGAAACGCTTTAAAAAATCCTCAACCTAAAACGGAGGAAGAAAAACCCGTTTCGCGTACAGCCGTTCCGTCGGGATATGATTATAATAATCCTTACAGCTCCAGAATTTACAGAAATCCTCAAAATGCTCCGTCTTACGTTCAAGGGGCATTGCCGCAGTCGGAAACGCAAACCGACGAGCTTAAAAGAGATCTGCGTGGCGGCATTGAATTCGAAAAGCTGAAAGAAGAGCAAAGAGAACTGTTCAGAGAAAACTCTAAAATCAGACAGTCGCAATTTGAAAACGGTCAATCTGTTCAAAAGACTCCGCAATACGGCAATTTTTACGATAAGCCGTTTGTCGACGCAAACAATTCTTTGCAAACAATGCAAAATAGCGTATCCGGTGGAGTTCAAGATAACAAAGACGCAATCGGCAGTCAGAAAGTTTCTTCCGAAAAACCTAACGGTTTTGCTTTTAAACCGTCAACCCCAAACGGTACGATTCAAGACGGTTTAAGCGGCAGTTCCGCTCAATATACGTTTAATACGCCGTCTGAAAATCCGAACGGATATCATAGCGTGGAAGCATACAGAGGTTCAGACGCTTCAAACAGCTTTGCCGAAGTTAAAAGTTTTAACGACAAGCATATAAGTAAATCTAATTTCGGTTTAGGACAAAATTATAATAACGGTTTTACGCCTGAAAATCCTAACGGCTATCAAAGCGTATCTAGTCAATACGGAAAGAGAAACGATTTTGCAAGCAATCTTAATTATCCTGCCGGCAATTTGTATGGGGCAAACAAACAGACGTGGCAAGAGTTGCAAAGCGGTCGTACCGACGCTGAAAATATGCGTATGAATAACGCTCAGCCGCAGATGAATAACGGCGGAGCGTATAAGGACGTAAATTATCAAAGAAACGGTTACGCTTCTTACGGTATGCAAAACGGTTATCCGAATTCGCCTGAAATCAACGTAGGTTTTCAAAATTCTGCGGTTGGCAATGCGGTTAATCCCGCACAGTACGGAATATATCCTCAGCCGCAACAGTTTGGCGGGATAAATTATAATTGGACGCCTAACGGTTATGTGCCCGTTCAGCCGGTACCGTTTGTACAGCCGAACGTTATTTATCAGCCTGTTCAGGTTATACCGACTAACGTTTCGGGCAGCGTTGCCGCGAACAACGTTCAAACCGTAGAAAATAAACAAAATTCCGTGAGCAACAGCGTTAACAGCGGCATGAATTATGACGAATTGAAACCGCTTCAATCAAGCAATTTCACGCTTAATCCGAATACGGGAGTATATTCCAATCCTCATAATACCGCTGACTCGGCACCTAAAACTTACGCGCCTGATTTGCAGCGAGGTAAACAGCTTAATATCGAAGCCGAAGCCCGCAGACAAAGCGAAGATATAAAACGCGACAGGCTAAAACGCATGGAAGAGTTGAAACGCCGTCAGGCTGAGCGTAACGCAAAACGCAATGCGGAAGAAAACGCTCAGAATAACGTTTCACCTTCTGCGTCAAACGCTTTAAGACTTGACGAATACAGTGCGGCAGTCGAACGAGGCAGAATTAATGCGGAAGTTTTAAAGCCTAATCCGTCGGACAACAGAATCGTCACGGCGAGTGCGTCAGAGTCATTCAGCGGAGAAAATCGTTGGCGCTCTGTCGGAGAATCTAATATGGGCATTTCTGCCGAGGAAAAGGCAAGACGCGGTTTCGGAGCGTTCGCCGGAAAAGTCGGCGGTTTTGGCGGTGGCAACTCGCTCAGAACCGAAGCGACGTCGGTAAACGTAAATTCTCCGGAAAGAGGTTTAGGCGTAACTATGCCGTCGGGCAATGCGTCGCACGTTGACGAGGCGGACGATTATCCTGAATTTGCAAACGACAGAATCGTATATCATAGCCAGAACGAAATTCCGTCAAACGCTGCTTCGAACGTTGTTTCAAACGTTGAGAGCGAAAGAGACGAAGAAGCGGAAAGAATAGAGGCGGAAAGAGCAAAGTATCTTGAACGCCACAATAAAAAGAAGGGCAAAAACGAAGACCCTAAAGTAAGAACGGCACAGATAACTATCGAAGAATCGATAGAAAAAACCGAACCTCGTGCTCCTTACGTTGCACCGCCTATCGATTTGCTTGTTCCGCCTGAAATCAAGACCGGTCCGGGAGAAGACATCGAAGAGAAGAAAGAAGCCCTTATTTCCACTTTGGCTTATTTCAACGTCAAAGCAAAAATCGTTGACGTCGTATGCGGACCTGCATTTTCGCTTTTCCGACTTATGATAGAAGAAATGCCGAGAGGTAAGACGATAAATTGGTTGCAATCTCTTGAAAACGACCTTGCAATGAAAATGGCTGAAATCAGCGTAAAAATTCTTACGCCGATACCGGGCGAAAATCTTGTCGGCGTTGAGGTTTCAAACAAAAACCGCAGAATGGTACGAATAAGCAGCATTCTTAAAAGTGCCGAATTTGAAAACGCAAAAACTCCCGTATCTTTTGCATTGGGCGAAGATATATACGGCAAGAATTACGTGTGCGAAGTGCGTTCTTTGCCTCATATGCTTGTTGCCGGTCAGACGGGAGCCGGAAAGAGTTGCTGTATAAATACTTTAATTGTCAGCATGCTTTTCCATGCTTCGCCTGACGACGTGCGTTTTATCATGATTGACCCTAAGCGTACGGAACTCTCAATTTATAAAGGTATTCCGCACCTTTTGTTGGACGACATAATTTACGACGCCGATAAGGCCATAAAGGCTCTTCAATGGGGCATCGAAGAAATGCAACGCCGTATAGAGTTTTTCAATAAAAACGGATACCGTGATATAGAAGAGTATAATGCTTGCAAATTGGAAGACGATTTTGTTCCTATGCCGAGAATCGTCATAATTATTGACGAGCTTGCCGAATTGATGGATAGAGGAAGCAAAACCGTTGAGAGCTGTATAGACCGTCTTGCAAGACTTGCACGTGCCGTCGGAATTCATCTTATATGTGCAACGCAAAGACCGTCTGTCGACGTCGTTTCGGGAACGATTAAAAACAATCTTACCAGCCGTATCGCATTCAGAGTTCCTACGCAAGGCGACAGCCGAACCGTGCTTGGCGTCGGCGGAGCGGAAAACCTTCTCGGCGACGGAGATTTGCTGTATATGAATCCTAAGTTGAAGAGCAGCGTCCGTATGCAAGGAGCGTTTATCAGTACGGCTGAAGTTAAAGCCGTCGTCGATTTCTTAAAAATGCATAATACGTGCGTTTACGACAGCAAAATCAAAGAAGAAATATATAAAGAGGATGAAAAAGAAGAACCTCAATCTGAAAATAACGGTTCAAAGAAGCAGAGTGCCATTTCTCAGGAACTTATCGACGCTTTGCGTATAGGACTCGAAGGCGTACCGTTGAGCATTTCTATGCTTCAACGTAAACTCGGCGTAGGTTTCCCAAAAGCAGGCAAGATTTACGACCAGATTGAAAGAATGGGATATTTCGGCCCTCCTGCAAAGCCGAACGGTGCAAGGCCCGTTACGATAACAAAAGAAGAATACGACGAACTCGTTGCCGAATTTGAAGGCGAGGACGAATAAGCCGTTATAAATTGTTTTACGATAGAATTGCAAAGTTTAAACGGACTTAAACGGCCGTTTAAGCCCGTTTAAACCGTAGCCGCTTATCGTAACGTGATTGTAGTATGCCGTAAGGTACGGTTTAATATGCAAACCGCAAATAGTTTAGCGTTTATTAAAGGCAGCTCGTTTTTGTTGCTGCAAAAGGAGATTACGATGAACAATTATATTGCACCTCCGATCGAATTGATTGATTCGGAAGAAAGTATTACCATAAAAAAAGGATTTCCGCAGATGGTAAGACTGGCGGACGTCGTAAGAAGCGGCGAATTTTTGAATGCTGCCTCAACTTCTTTTGCGGTCGGCGAAGACGGCGGAAAGACGGTGTTTTGCAATTTAAAAGACGCGGGAAATATTTTGGTGGGCGGTTTTACGGCTACCGGCAAAAGCTGTTTTTTGCAATCTTTCATTTTGAGCCTTATATACCATGCGTCGATTGACGAAGTAAGGTTTATATTGGTCGACACTATGGGTTGCGAATTTAATATTTTTAACGGTATGCCGCATTTATTGAACGGCGAGGTTTTAGAAAACGAAGAAGACGTATTGTCCGCTTTGAAATGGGCCGAAGCCGAGGCTTTAAAACGCAGCGCAACGTTCGAAAAGGAAGGAGTCGGTTCGATTGACGAATATAAGTCGCTCGGAAAAAATTTGTACCGGGTTGTAATCGTCGTCGATGAAATCGGCTATGCGATGCGTGGAAATAATGCGGAAGAAATAGAAAAAA
>CAMGKS010000049.1 GCA_946056785.1 uncultured Clostridia bacterium | reverse complement strand
ATTAGCGTTAAAATTATGTTAACCGTTCTTGTCGTATTAAACGCTATCGCCGAAGGATTTAAATTTTCGATGTAAAAATATCTTCAAAACTTAAATAAAATAAGAAAACGACGATAATTTTGTAGACATAATTTTTTGGTATGGTAAAATATCTATAAGTATGAGGAAATTAAAAATCATTATAAACAGAATGAGCGGAAACGGCGGTAAAGCCTATTTCGATAAAATTTTAAAAAAACTTGAAAACAAGTTAAACGAAAAATTCGAAGTGACTGAAACCATAAATCTTGCAGGGCAAGACGATACGTTTGAACTTGATAATTGCGACGCCGTTGCAGTATGCGGCGGCGACGGAACTTTGAGTAACGCTTTAAATAAAGCACGCGAATATAAAATCGACGTATTCTATTTTCCGTACGGAACGTTGAACGAAGTAGCAAAGCATATTAAAAAAGAGGGAACAGGCGTTGTCAAAGAAACGGGCTATATAGGTTCAAGACAGTTTGTTTACGTGGCGGCGACGGGGTCGTTTACGCCGATAGGGTATTCTACGACTAACAAGTCAAAACGCAAACTTAAATTTTTTGCTTACGTGTTAAGAGTGTTGAAAGAGTATAAAGTTTACAATATGAAAGCGACGATTGACGCAGACGGCGTAGTCGACGAAGGAGTTTATTCTCTTATTATGTGTCTCGATTCACGCAGATGTTTCAGCTTCAATTTTAACCACCTTTATAGGTTTAACGACGGAAAATTTCATTTGCTTACCATAAAAACTCCTAAGGGACCTTTTAAAAAATTCAAAATTTTCTTCCCGCTTTTCAGAGCGTTTTTTATCGGTTTCAGAAAAGAATATAAGAGTAAGAATATGATTTTTAAAGCCGCCGAACGGGTATCTGTAAAATGCGATAAAAATTATCCTATTTGTTTGGACGGAGAAAAATTTTATGCCGGCGAAGAATTTGTCGTTAAAATCGACGAATCGCCGAGCAAGATTTATATCATTGTTTAAGATTTAACTGTTTAGATTATTGACGGTTTAGGTTATGATTTTAATTTATGTTATGATTTTAAAGTGATAGCAAATATTACGATAATTTAAACGATATAGATAATTTAAACGTTATAGTTATATCGCTAAAACGATTATGTTTTGCTTCGGCGGGTTATCGAAGCGATTTAACGTTCTTGTTAAATTTTAATTCGTAGACAGATATAACGATTTTTTAAACGATATGGCATATTAAAACGATTATGTTTTGCGGCGACGATTCTGATTTTAAATCACATTTAAATTTCGTTTCAAACCGACGTGAAATTATGTCGGAGCAAATAAAAGAGCAAGGCAAAACCTTGCTTTTTATTTAAGTTTTCGAATTTTTAAGTTTAAGTGCTATGACGGAAAAGTCCGAGACGCTTATTTAAACAAGTTTTCGATTTTTCTTAACAATTTCTTTTCACCGCGTTCGGCGATTTGATTTTTATAAACGAGGTAACCGGTTGCAACCGCTCCGACTGCCACGCCTAAGAGTAATTTGTTTTTCATTTTATTCCTCCTATATATAACTTGTGAATAAATTGAAAAGTTAGGGAAGAAACCGTTTTCCATTTTAAGGAATTTAAAAGCACGTTTAAATGCGGCAATTTACGTTTGCCGTCGGCGTAATTTTGTTTTTTAATCAAAAAATCAAATTAAAAAACCGCCGTAAAGCGGTTTTTAAAGTTTAGATTAAATTTATTTTGAGTTTACAAACGCTCTTTGATAGTTTTTATAATGATTTATAATGATAAAAATTTGCAAACGACAGATTAGCCGATTACTATTTAACTGATTTATGCACAAATTTAAAACCGACAACAAAATTCAATTTAACGAATTCAAGAGGCGGAGAAACTATAAAGCCGATTTAGAAATGCCTTCTTTGATTGTGCGTAAACAGCCGTTTGTTTTATTTCATTTTTAAATTTTATACTCTTCCTTGAGATACGTAGTCAATCGTGATTGATTTTTCGTCTTCGGCGTCTTTAAGGAATTGTAAGACTGTTTGCATGGCAACTGCAAAACCCATATTTTCCGCTTCTGTTTCGGATATTTTGCTTTCGATTATGCCGATGACGATTCCGTTTTTATCAAACATAGGGCCGCCTGAATTGCCGTTGTTAACTGCGGCGTCGGTCATAATGTAATATGCGTTTCCCCAATTTGACAGTTTCATTGCAGTGTGGCTTATCGTCCCCGTCGTTACGGAAAGTCCGATGCCTTTAGGGTTTCCGATAATTGCAACTTGTTCGCCGAGTTTTGCGTAATCGCTCGAAGCGAGTTTAACGGCAGGGTGCGTTTCATAAGACGGAGTAGCCGTCTTGAAAGTCAACAACGCAAGGTCGTAATCTTCGTCCAAATAAACTATTTCGAGTTGATAAGTTGTAGATTCTCCGTAAAATCTGCAAGCAATCGACGGATATTGCACGGTGGTCGTTGTGGTGAACATTCCCGTTCTTGTTTCCTTTTCATAAGTTACGACGTGATGGTTTGTCAGCATATATCTGACGGAACCGTTTGTTATCAAAAATCCCGTTGCGGTTGACGAGGTAGTGGAGGAAGTGCAGGTGATAACGGCACAGGCAGACATACAATTATCTGCCACGTATTCTCCGATAGAAGTATCGATTTTTGCCGCCGCACTGTTTGAAGCGGAATCGATAACGTCCGAAACTATGTCTGAATCGGAAAGTTTATCTTCTATGGCTTTTAAATATTCGTCTCGTATAGCGGAAGAAATCGCATTGCCGTATTTTTCCGCAATTATATTTTGCATCGAAGCGAGAACGACGACGTTCGCTATGACTACGACTGCCAACAACACGGAAATAACAATCAGAGCGGTATTGCTCCGTTTTAATTTCGTATACGTTTCTGTGTGTTGTTCGGGAGGAATTTTAGGTTCGTTTTGATTGTCGTTATTATTGTTATCGTAAAAATTATAAAAATTATCCATAAGCCACCTCTTATAAGTGATAATATAAAGCGTTACTCTTAAAATAATATTAAACTTTTTTTTATTATATTATAAAAAACGGAAAAAAAGACGCTAATTGTCGTAAAAATCGTCAGAATAACAAAAAATTCGATATTTTGTCGCAAACGGTGTTTAATTAGCTCTCAAAGTTGATTTTAGTACCGAAAAAAGATTGAATATTATAAAATTTATGTTATAATTTAGCTATGAAAAGTGATATAGAAATTGCAGAGGCAATAGTTCCTCAAAAAATTAAAGACGTTGCAAAAAAGCTGGGTATCGATGAAGATAAACTTTTTTGTTACGGCAATTACATTGCAAAAGTTAAAGCCGTTAAAAGCGAAAAACAGGGCAAACTCGTTCTTGTTACCGCAATAAATCCTACCC
Source organism: uncultured Clostridia bacterium (assembly GCA_946056785.1). Taxonomy (GTDB): domain Bacteria; phylum Bacillota; class Clostridia; order Christensenellales; family CAG-917; genus CAG-917. The sequence goes on along the minus strand of CAMGKS010000049.1, from coordinate 4,949 downwards.
CTCAGGGAGAAGGAAAAACTACCGTTGCAATAGGGCTTGCCGACGGACTTGCACTTTTGGGAGAAAAAGTCGCATTAGCGTTAAGAGAACCGTCGCTTGGTCCTGTTTTCGGCGTTAAAGGCGGAGCGGCAGGCGGCGGATATTCGCAGGTTTATCCTATGGCTGAAATAAATTTGCATTTCACGGGCGACATACACGCAATAACCGCAGCCAACAATTTGCTTGCTGCTATGGTAGATAACCATATATTCCAAGGAAATGCGTTAGCTATCGACCCTAACAACGTTGTGTTCAAAAGATGCCTCGACGCAAACGACAGAGCGTTGAGAAACATTACCGTAAACGCCGGAAATAAATCTTCCGAACACGAAGCAAGTTTTGTTATTACTGCGGCAAGCGAGGTAATGGCGATTTTCTGCCTTGCTACGTCTCTTGAAGATTTGAAAAAACGTCTCGGCAATATTCTCGTTGCTTATACGTATGACGGAAGACCTGTTTATGCCCGTCAGCTTCAAGCGGAAGAAGCAATGTGCATTTTGCTTAAAGACGCTTTCAATCCTAATTTGGTTCAAACGCTCGAAGGTACGCCGGCATTCATTCACGGCGGTCCGTTTGCTAACGTCGCTCACGGTTGCAACAGCATTCAGGCAACTTATACGGCACTCAGCTATGCGGATATCGTCGTTACGGAAGCAGGTTTCGGAGCAGACCTCGGTGCGGAAAAGTTTTTTGATATCAAATGCAGAAATGCTGAGATAAATCCTTCGGCGGTTGTATTGGTAGCCTCGATTAGAGCGTTAAAACTTAACGGCGGTATGGATAGCGGTTGCCTTGACGAAGAAAGCGAAGAATATTTAATGAACGGCTGTCAGAATCTTGTCGGCCACGTTGAGAACCTTAAAAAATTCGGAGTGCCGATTGTTATCAGCCTCAACCGTTTCCCAACCGATACGGAAAACGAAATCAATATGATTGCAAAACTTGCCGACGTTATGGGCGTTAAATTTGCCGTTTCCGAAAGTTTCCTTAAAGGCGGAGAGGGAGCCGTTGAACTTGCTAAGGCGGTAAAAGAAACAATCGCCGAAAACCACGACGCACTTCAATATATTTACGACCTCGACGACGATATAAAAGACAAGATAACCAAACTTGCGGTAAATTATTACGGAGCGGGTTCCGTTGAGTTTTCGGAGCAAGCTTTAAAAAGATTGAAGCAGGTCGAAAAGTTGGTAAAGGGACTTCCTATATGCGTGGCAAAAACGCAATATTCTTTCAGCGACGATCCTACTTTGTTAGGACGTCCGACCGATTTCACTTTCCACGTAAGCGATATCGAATACCGCGCAGGCGCCGGTTTTGTCGTGGTGCTCAGCAACAGTATGTTGCTTATGTTCGGGTTGCCTAAGGTTCCAAACGCATGCAAGATGTCTATAGACGAAAACGAAAAGATAAAAGGTTTATATTAAACGTTTTGCTAAAAAAATCATCGTTTGCATTTTTTGATGAAAGCAAAAGCGGCGTTTCGTAAAAGTTGTTAAAAAGTTGCGTTTATGAAAATGCGGTTTATCGGGGCTTATAGTCGTCATTTACGGAAGCTTTTGTTAATTGAATTAACGGCAATTTCAAATATCGTTTTGTTTGTAAACGTTTGTTAGCATGTTATGCGTTCAGTTATATGCGTTTTGACGATATGCAACCAAAAAAGCATTCGGAAAAACGAATCAATTATTAAGTTCAATAAAACAAATTCAGGGGAATTCAGGAGGAATTATGTCAGTTTTATTTTGTGATACAGATTGCGAATTGTGGTATACTTATGCGGAAGAATTGGATATTAAAGTTATAAAGATGCCTTATACTATAGACGGCAAAGAGTATTTGTACGATCTTGGAAAAGAAACGGATTTTAAAGGTTTTTTCGACAAAATGCGTGCCGGAGCAACTGCCATAACTTCCGCTCTTAACGAACAAGATTATATTGATTATTTCGAGCCCTATTTCAAAGCGGGCGAAGATATTTTGTACATTGCTTTTTCGAGCAAAATGAGCGGTACTTTCAATCAAATGGATAAAGCCGTAAAAGAACTCAGCGCTAAATATCCTAAAGCCAGATTTACCATTTTCGACACGCTTAATATTTGTATGGGAGCAGGTCTTATAGTCTATCTCGGCGCTAAATTCTTTAACGCCAACGGAAAGAACGTTGACAAAACCGTTGAATATTTGAATAAAGTCGTTCATAACTGTTGTATACGTTTTGCGGTTGAAGACCTTAAATATCTTGCACGTGGCGGCAGACTTTCAGCAGGTAAAGCGGTTATAGGCAATTTGCTCAATTTGAAGCCTATTCTCGGAATCGGCGAAAGCGGCGAAATAGACGTTATGTGCAAACAAAACGGAACGAAAAAGGCTCTCAGCTTTATGGCGCAACAATTAGTTGATAAATATATGCCGTATGACGACGCTCCTATCGTTATCCTTGACGCCGACGCAAAAGCACTCGGTGACGAATTGGAAGCCAAGGTTCGTGAAAAGTTCCCTGACGCACTTATCTGGCGTCAACCTATCGGTCCTGTTATTGGAGCTCACTGCGGTCCGGGTACGGTTGGAATTATTTTCCCTTCGGAAAGCAGATAAAAGAGCAGAAAAATGAAAATTAAAAAACTTTTTGTTTTGATTTTATGCGTCTTATGTATTGTCTTGTTTTGTGCTTGCAACAAAACAGGACAATATTTAATATTCGGGACTTTTGTCGATATAGAATTAAGCGGCTCTGACGCTTCAAAAAAACTTGTAGAGATTGAAAAACGACTTATAAAAATAGAAAATCTCATGTCGGCAACAAAAGACGGAAGCGACGTGTATAAAATAAATGCTGCCTTAAAAGATACTCCCGTGAGCGTCAGTCGGGAAACCATGCAGGTGTTAATCTGTGCAAAAGAAGTGTATACGGCTTCCGGCGGGGCATTTGACCCTACGGTTTATCCTTTATCTCGGTTATGGAAGTTTTCCGCAGATACTTACGTCGGCATTCCGACAACTCTTCCGTGTGATGAAGAAATTCTTGACGCTTTAAGTTTGGTCGGAATGGATAAATTGTTGCTCGATGAGGAAAATCTGACGGTTACGAAAAAACTGGACGGCTTGAAAATCGACCTTGGCGGACTTGCGAAAGGCTATGCTGCCGGCGAGGCTTTATCGATTGCCGATGGTATGCAAGGAATTATCAACGTCGGCGGAAACATCGTTGCCGCAGGACAAGATATTTCTGTCGGGATACAAAATCCGCGGGGAGACGGGTATATAGGTAAGTTTACTTTGAATAGCAAAATGAGCGTTTCCACAAGCGGCGATTATGAAAGACGTTACGTTTATGACGGAATAAATTATCATCATATAATTTCGCCGTTTACAGGTTATCCGACAGGAGTAAAAGACGACGCAAATTTAATTTCAGTCACCGTTGTGTCGGACAATTATACTTTGTGCGACGCAGTGACGACGGCGGTAATGGTTTTAGGCAAAGAAAAGGGAATAGAGCTAATCGAAAAATTAAATTTAAAAGGCGTGCTTATCGATTCCGATTTGACGGTTACGGTTGTAGGCGATATCGATTTTGTAGAAAAAAAATAAAATCGATTAATCGAAGCGTAAACGTTTTAGTATAACGGTTAATCGCTCTGTAAGCTAATCGCTTAACCCGCCAAAGGTGCGTATGAAGGTTTTTAAATGGTTTGACTTGATTGTTCTTGCCGTATTTTTAGCAGCGGCGGTTTTGTCGATCTGTTTTTTAATTAAGCCGGTCGGTGAGCGAGTAGAGATATATAAAAACGGCGAACTTGTAAAATCGGAAAGTCTATCGGTTGACTTTGTTTATCAAGTCGATTCTCACGTTACCGTTACGGTTTCAAATAAACAGGCGTTTGTGTCATACAGCGATTGTATAGGACAAGATTGCGTGTCGGCAGGTAAAATTTGCAAAGCAGGCGAAATGATAACTTGTTTGCCGAATAAAGTTATAGTCAAAATTTCGGGAAAGGGCGAAGTGGACGTGGTGACGGGATGAAAAGAAAAACGATAAGCGTTAAAAAAATAGCAAACGTCGGATTGTTGCTTGCCGTAAGCCTTATTATTTCTCTCATTGAGAATTTGCTTCCGCCGCTGATTCCCGTGATGCCGTATGCGAAATTAGGTTTGGGCAACGTGATATTGCTTTTTTGTTTTTTATTGATAGGAAGATGGGAAGGATATCTGATTTTAATACTCCGTTGTTTCATGATGTCGGTTTTTACCGGAAATTATATCGCATTGCTCTGGTCGCTGCCGTCCGGATTGATTGCCTATACGGTTATGACTTTTATGATTTCATGTAAACTTTTTTCCGTTCCCGCTACAAGTTCAATGGGGGGAATGTTGCACAATTTTGTGCAAATTCTCGTGGCGGTTGCGGTGATAGGGGAAAGCGTGTTTTATTATCTGCCGTATCTGTTGGTAATCGGGGCATTGTGCGGTTTGTTTACGGGATTAGCCTGCCATTTTGCGGCATTGGCTGTCGGAGGAAAATTCGGGCTTAAAAATTATCGTGATATGCGGCAGGACAAAACGGCAAAGCACGACAAAGTCTGCTTAGACAAACGGAAAATCGAGTATGTTGAAAGCAGTACGACTGAAATTAAGAACGCCGAGAAAGACGAAATCGATTTTCCCGAGGACTTAACCTGACCGTTTTAGTTTTACGGCGGCATAAGCGTTATAAGTATCATAAGCGCAGATCGTTTTGCCTTAATGTAAAAGCTGAAACTAAGATAACTTAACCGTGTTAAAGTTGATTTTTAATTAAGGTTTAAACGGATAGATTCAGATTGTTTTCATAAACCATACTCATTTGAATTTAATTGTCCCTCCGCGTTTAAAAGGATAGATTTATATAGTTTTCATAAAAGCCTGAC
>CAMGKS010000048.1 GCA_946056785.1 uncultured Clostridia bacterium | reverse complement strand
GATTTTTATAATTTACGCTTAAATATTTTTAAATCACTTTTTATTTGCTCTGTTACTCTGGAAACGCCACAAATCGCTGCACATATCGTCGAGATTTCTTTTTGCGCTCCAACCGATAAATTCTTTTGCAAAATCCGGACAGCAATAACAGGAAGCAACGTCGCCCGGTCTCCTTTCAACGATTTCATACGGAACGTCTTTTCCGCAAGCCTTTGAAAACGCCTTAATCATGTCGAGAACGCTGTAACCTGTTCCCGTTCCGAGATTGACGGCAGTTGCCTTGAATTTTTCGATATTGTTCAAAGCGGCAAGATGACCTTCTGCAAGGTCCAGAACGTGAATATAATCTCTGACTCCCGTTCCGTCTTTTGTAGGATAGTCGTTTCCGAAAACTTTAACCGATGGCAATATACCTGCCGCAACCTTGGCAACGAACGGCATAAGATTGTTCGGAATTCCGTTAGGGTCTTCGCCAATAAGTCCGCTTTCGTGAGCTCCGACAGGGTTGAAATAACGAAGCAATGCAACGTGCCAACTATTGTCCGCTTTGTACAAATCTTTTAAAATATTTTCAAGCATATACTTTGTAGCCCCGTATGGATTTGTAACGCCGCCTACGGGACTTTCTTCCGTGAGCGGTAATTTTTCAGGAGTTCCGTAAACGGTTGCCGACGACGAAAATACAAAATTCTTCACTCCGTGCGCCTGCATAGCTTTAAGCAAAACGAACGTGGACGTAAGATTGTTGTCATAATAAAGCAGCGGTTTAGCGCAACTTTCGCCGACGGCTTTAAGTCCTGCAAAATGTATAACCGCATAAATATCGTTTTCATCAAAGATTCTGTCGATAAGAGCGGCGTCACGTACGTCACCTTCATAAAACTTGACCTTTTTGCCGGTAATCTTTTCAACGTTTTTTACAGCCTGAATATCGCTGTTGCAAAAATTGTCTACCGCTATAACGTTGTAGCCGTTATTCAACAAAACTACGTTCGTATGCGAAGCAATAAATCCCGCTCCGCCCGTAACTAAAATGTTTTTCATATATCACCTTTAAAAATTATTTTCGCTATTGATTATACTCTATAAAATAAAACTTTTCAACGCTTGCCGTGAAAAGTTTTAAATATTTTTTGCAAACGCTCTTAACGTCCTTTCGGCAAAATACGTTGCTTAAAATTATTGTTTAACTTTTTTATTGTTTTGTTTTATTCCCCATTCTAATCTGTTATCATAGGCATATTTTGATCTGCTTGGATTCCCTTCGCATATTTCATTGTATAAATCGTTTAATTTATATACTGCCGACCAAATAGTATCAAAACGCAAATTCTTTGCAAACTGACAAACAAAACCGTATTTCCCCGAAATAATATTTTTGCATTCTTCAAAATTAATATCCTGATTATTTCTTAAACACTTGTCTATCGTGTTATATCTGTCGTTTGTGTAATACCAATTATATTCTTTGTTATTATACTTTGCCATATTATCCGATATAAAATGATTTGTTGCAATTAAATATTTTTCATTATATCTGACGTTTACGTCTTCGCTTGTACATTCAACGACCGCCATATCTCCGCTTTTATCGGCAATAACTATATTATGCGATGACGATCTCGGTAACGATTTAATTAATTCAATAGCTTCTTTTGTCGTCTTACATTCTTCTAATACCTTCCTGACTATAAAGCCGCCGTTAATTCCCGGTTTTATTTTTTTTGATAAAAGAAACGTCAAAGCAATGCATAAGCCATATTCGTTTATTCCGTCTTCAAGTGAGATCATGGCTGTGGAATGAGCTAAAAAAGTGCTTTTATTCTCTACTCTGTATAAAACGCTTTCACTTGTTTTTTTATATTCGGGAAACATATCCATATTTCTTGCAAAATACACGTCATCGTTTTCTTTAACTACAAATACGCTACAGCCACGTTCTTCTTTATTGCAATATATATTAAATAACCAATAGGCAACATCGTTATATTTTTGATGCAACCCATCGGCTAAACCTCTTACTTCTTCCATTATGTCTTTCATATATTTTTCATATATGGGCAAGCACAATTCTCCGAATTCAACTTGTTCTCTATTTAATTTCATTACAGAAGATAGATCTTCTCCCGTTTTATATAATAAGTCGCCGTAACGTTTTCCGATTTCGTAATGATTTCCTTTTAATCTGGGATGGTACATAATTCGTCTCGCTTCAGTTTGATATTTTTATAAATTTGATATTTTTATAAATATATTTGATTATAACAAACTATCTGCGATTTTTCTATAGATGCGATAAAATAGTTAAAATAAAAATTCCGCGGATATTTTAAGTTCCGCGGACGTTTTAAAAAAAATTCCTTGCGTCGTTTAAAAGTGCGTCTTTAAAAATTTTAGTTGTTAATTGCTGTGAAAATTGCACTTTCACGCCAAAAAAATTAATTTTTCTCAGCCAATTTAGCCTTCATTTTGTCCAAAGCCAAAAGGTATCCGTCAAAACCTTTTCCGCTTATCTTTTCAAACGCAACAAGCGAAACGTAACTGATTTTTCTGAAATCTTCACGGTTGTCTACGTCTGTGAGATGAACTTCGATTGTAGGGATATCTACGGCTTTTATTGCGTCTAAAATTGCAACGGACGTATGCGTAAATGCCGCCGGGTTTATTATAAGACCGTCATAACGACCGTACGTCATCTGTATGGCTTCGACCATTTTGCTTTCGCTGTTAAACTGTTTAACTTTTACTTTTACGCCTATTTCTTTGGCTTTAGCTTTTATTGCTTTTACCAATTCGGCGTATGAATTATTTCCGTAAAGAGCAGGCTCGCGAAGTCCCAATAAATTCAGATTTACCCCGTTAAGAACTAAAATTTTCATAAACACCAACCTTTTTCAAAATCTTTTCGGCGACGCTTGTTACGTCGCTGTCGTTATCAACCGTATAATCTTTTGCCGCATTGTAAATTTTCTCTCTTTCAGATTTCAAAGCGTTATATTCCTCTACGCTTTTAGCAAGCGGTCTGCCTTCGAGTTCTTCAGGCAGAACGTTGCGTTCCAAAAGCACTAGCACGCCGTTTTGTTTCAATCTGTCGACGTTTTCGCCGTCAAGCACAGCTCCGCCGCCAGTTGCGATGATTTTTTTAGACAGTGAAGAGACTTTCAATATAACTTCTTTCTCGATCTTGCGGAATTCTGTTTCTCCGCCCCTTAAAAATATGTCGCGTATGCTTTCTCCGCGTGCCTCGATCAACGAGTCGGTATCAATAAACTCAAATCCCGTCAACAAACTTAACTCTAATCCGACTGCACTTTTACCGGAAAACGGCATTCCGATTAATACTATGTTTTTTAAAAACAAATCCGGTCTTTTATGAAGGACGATATCGCTTTCATCGGTTGCATTGCCGCAAAACAATTCTTCGCTTGCCAATGCCTGCCATATAAGCATGCTGAGTCCGTTTTGCCATTTTATGCCCAACTTTTCAGCCTGCATAATAAGTTGCGTTTTATCAGGGTTGTAAATTAAATCCATTACGCCTTTAAGATTTTTAAAATATGTCAAATCGACAGGCCGTCCTAAAATATTCGGGCTCATTCCCACCGGGGTGGTATTTATTATTATATCCGCGTCGTAATGGAGATAAAGATTGTCATAATTGTTTTCGCCGCGTCTGGATATAACGACGCTTTCGCCTTTTAAAATCTCCACCGCTTTCAACGCCGCTCTTGAAGCTCCGCCGCTGCCTAAAATCAATACTTTTTTGCCGCTTACGTCGATACCTTTTTCGTCAAGTGCCTTTATCAAACCTATAACGTCGGTATTAAAGCCGTACAAAGTGCCGTTTCTGTTTACAACGGTATTCACTGCCCCGACGCTTTTGACAAAATCTGATTGTACGACGTAAGGCAAAACAGTCTTTTTATACGGGATAGTTACGTTAAGACCGTCGAAGTCTTTATTCTTAAGAAATTCGTCAAGCTCTTCGCTTTTAAGCTCCTTCAACTCATAACCGAACCCTTGTCCGTTATGAATTTCTTTGGAATAGCTGTGCGACAGCTTTTCACCAATTAAATAGTACATAATCTTTCGCCCTCATAAACTGCTTCGATTTTTATTTGTTTTTATGCCGTTAAAATTTTCGCACGCTTAACCGAAATATTCAAATTCCGTTATATACGCTAAAACTTGAATTACGGCAACCATTAAAACAAAATATCAAACCGTTTCCTGATAACTGCCTAAAAACTCAAAACTTTCGCATTCTAAGTCCAATTCGGAAATAATTGCAAGTGCTTCGTTTTTTGCGACGTTCGATTCGAAATCAAGATAGAACAAATATTCGAACTCCGTCCCCGCAACAGGACGAGACGATAGCTTTGTAAGATTCAATCCAAGTGCCGAAAATCTCGACAACACCTTATAAAGACTTCCCGATTTATGAAGCAAGCCCAAAACAAGGCTTATGCGATTTGCGTTTTCGTAAAATTCAAGATTCTTAGATACGCATATAAAACGAGTATAATTTGTGTCTTCGTTCTGCACGCCGCTAATAAGCACCTTCAAACCGTAAAGCGAAGCGCATTCGGCAGAAGCGATAGCCGCTACGTCGTTTCTTTCGCTCTGAGCAACCATTTCCGCCGCAACTGCGGTATTGGACACAACGGTGACTTTTACTCCGAGTTTATCAAGAATTTTAGAACATTGACCTATCGCCTGCTCGTGCGAAAACACTTCTTTCACTCCTTCTAAAGTCGTTCCCGCTTTTGCAAGCAAGCTGTGGCGTATTTCGAGTTTAACGCTTTTTACGATATAAAACTTATATTCTTTAATAAGGTCGTATACCTGCCCTACGTTTCCGAACAAACTGTTGTCGATAGGCAAAACTCCGAATTTGCACAAACCTTTGTCAACCGCTTTAAAAACGCTTTCAAACGAATTGAAATAACTTATGGAAGCATTCGGAATAAGTCTTGTCGCAGCTATTCCGGAATACGCTCCTTCTACGCCCTGAACGGCAACGGAAGCACTGTCCGGAAATTTTTTGTAGCCGTCAAGCAATGCGGCTTTTATTCTTTTTGTAAGAGGCGTATCGCTGGCCGTAAATTTTGTCTGATATGCTTTCGACGTTTCGAAAACCGTCTGATACAACATTGTTACGTACTGTTTAAGCTCGCTTGGAGCAACGCCTACTATTCTGTCAAGAATTTCTTTTTCTCGTTTACCGCACAAAACGGGCAGCCTTTCTCTCTCTTTTTCTTTGCTGATTTCAGCGACAATGCCCATACGTTCAAGATACAATTTAACGATTTCGTCATCGATTTTATTAAGTTTGTTTCTTAATTCTTCCATAAGTTCTCCTTTAAAATTTCATCAAGTATAGATAATGCGGCAACGGCTTCAACCACTACAACCGCTCTTGGAACAAAGCATACGTCATGCCTGCCCGTTCCCTTAATTTTTTCGTTTTGCATAGTTAAAAGATTTACGCTGTCCTGTTCTTTGGAAATTGTCGGCGTAGGCCGCATTGCAATCTTAAAAGTTACGGCGTTGCCGTTTGTCATTCCGCCGTTTATTCCGCCGGCGTTATTGCTCTTTAACCTGACTTTGCCGTTTACTATTTCCAATCCGTCGTTTGCCTCGCTGCCGAACAAACTGCTTATTTTAAATCCCAAACCGAACTCTATGCCTTTTACGGCAGGAATAGCAAAAACGTTTGCGGCTATCTTTCCTTCTAATCCTTCGAACAGAGCGTCGCCCAAACCTATCGGCAAACCGTCGATTTCACATTCGATTTTTCCGCCTAAGCTGTCGCCGTTACTCTGAGCGAGTTTTAACTTTTCGACAGCTTCGTCGTTCAACGCTCCGTTCTCCAACTTTATTCCGCCTATTTCGCAAAGTCTTGCTTTTACGTCTATTCCGTTTGCCGTCAGAATCTGTTTGGCAACGCCGCCGATTAAAGTGAGCGGAGCAGTCATTCTGCCGGAATATTTGCCGCCTCCCGACGGAATGTAACCGTATTTGACGTAACAAGGATAATCGGCATGAGAGGGGCGCGGAACGACCTTAATTTTGTCGTAATCTTTGCTTCTTACGTTTTCGTTTTTTATCACGAATTCAATCGCTTCGTTTGCGGTTTTGCCATCTTCCAGACCGCTGACTGCAAAGTCGTCGCTGTCGTGACGGGGAGTCGTAAAAAACTCACTGCTTGCGCGTCGTTTTAAAAATGCTTTCAATTCTTCGAGGTCGATTTCATATCCTTTTGGAATCCCGGAAACCTTTCCCGAAATTTCGGGCGAATGAGATTCTCCGATGATTTCGACTTTCAATTTATCGAACATATACGCCTCCTGAATTTTTAAAATCTTCAAAAAACTTTTTATACGACTTTGCAACCGCTTCGCTGTCGCTTACCTTTCCGCCAACGGTACTTAGTGCGACAACCGCCGCCATAACCATTCGGTGATCCGATTGCCCGTCTATAAAAGCCGTCGAAAACTCTCCCTTGCCTACTATCTCGATTTCGTTTTCTTTTTCTTTACAGTCGACGTTCAATGCGGTAAGCATTTTTAAAATACCCCTTTTCCTGTCGCTTTCTTTATCGACAAGTCTGTCCGCCCCTTTTATTCGGCTTATGCCGTCGGCTTTTGCCATAGCCACCGCAATTATAGGTGCAAGGTCGGGATAATCGGTTGCGTCAAAGTCTACGGCATTAAGTTTGCTTTCGTAAACAGTGTATGCGGCGTCAGCGTATTCAGTTTTTGCCCCCATAGATTTAAGTACGTCTATAATAATTTTATCGCCCTGCTTACTAAGCGGATTTAAACCTTCAACCGTAACGACGCCGTTTATCGCTCCTAAAGTGAGCATAAAACTCGCCCCGGAGAAATCGCCTTCTACTTTGTATTCACGGCCGACCAGTCCGCTTCCGTCAACTACGTAACCGTTTTCGGTTTCGATTATATCGCCGCCGAATTCTTTAATTACGTCAACGGTTATGTCTACGTACGGCTTGCTTTTTAAAACGCCGTTTATCTTTAACTCGCATCTGCGTTTAAGGGCAAGCATGGCAATCAGCAGTCCCGTTACGTATTGCGAACTGACGTCACCTGAAATTTCAAATTCCGTTCCGCAAAGTTGTCCGCTAAACTTAAACGGCATTGTATTTTCATAATCGTATTTTATGCCTTTTAAACTTTGCAACAATTCTTTTATCGGTCTGGACGGAAGTTTGCCACGGCCGTTGATTTCCGTTTCTGTTCCTAATGCCGCCGCAAGCGGAACGATAAACCGCAACGTCGACCCGCTTTCCATACAATCGATTGCCGCTTGTTTTGTCTTTACAATAGGATGACAAACGATAAAACCCTCGTGCTCTTCGAACGACGCTCCCAACGCTTTTAAAGCCCCGATTGTAGCTTTCACGTCGTCAGACGAAAAATCGCCGTACAAAACGGAATCGCCCTTAGCAAGACTTGCAATTATAAAAGCTCTGTGAGCTACCGATTTGGACGTAGGAGCGTAAACCGTTCCTTTTATTGCAGATTTATTTACCGTACAATCCATTATAACAAATCCTCTACCGATTTTTTATCCAGCTTCACAATTCCGCAGTTTCCGAAGCCCGACGGAATAATAAGGCTGATTTCATCGCCTTTTCTTTTCTTGTCCGACCAGATAGCCTTTATCATTTTCTTCTTATTGAACTTGACGTAAGGCATTTTATACTTATCCAACAATGCCACCATCTTTGCGTCCTCAGCGCCTTCTTCCATAACTTCCATGGTCGTTGCGACGTCGATAATCCACCTTAGCCCCGCTCCGACGGCAACACCGTGCGGAATTTTGTAGCGGCTCAGTTTTTCGACTGCATGTCCGTAAGTATGGCCAAGATTGAGAAACATTCTCGCCCCGGATTCTTTTTCGTCCTCTTCAACTATACGCTTTTTGATTCTTACGCATTTCTCAACGAATCTCGAAGCATTCTGATGATCGAGTCCTAGTTCCAATTCAAGAATTTCGCCGTCAAGAATAGCGTATTTAATACCTTCGCCGATGCCGTTTTTCCATTCTATATCGGGAAGAGATTTTAAATAGTTTACGTCGCAGACTACAAGGGACGGCTGATAAAACGCTCCCGCCATATTTTTTCCGCTTTTTAAATCGACTCCCGTTTTTCCGCCAACAGAACTGTCTATCATGGCAAGCAAAGTCGTAGGAACGTTTATCCATCTTATGCCACGCATATATATTGCCGCCGTAAATCCTGCCATATCTCCCGACACGCCGCCGCCCAAAGCGACGACTAAATCGTTTCTCGTAAAACCTGCGTTTGCCATGACGTTCAACGCCTTTATGAC
>CAMGKS010000047.1 GCA_946056785.1 uncultured Clostridia bacterium | reverse complement strand
AACCGACACGCTGTGAAGCTGATATCCCGAAAGAAGGGATATAACTTTATCTGCGTCTCTTATTGCCGAAACGGCAGGAGTCGTAACGACTATTGCTTCTCTTGCGGAGGACACCGCCCTGTGAAAACCGTTTTCAATACCCGCAGGGCAGTCTATCAATACGTAATCGAAGCCAACCAAAGAATCGATTACGTTCCGAAAGGTCTGAGCAGTTACCATAGGATTGTCCGAAGCAGACGGTAAAACGTACAGCCCGCTTTCCAAATCTTCGATAAGTGCTTGAGAAACACGACATCGCCCCGATATCACGTCAACTATGTCGTAAACCACTTTATTTTCAAGTGCCAGACAAACGTCAAGATTGTTAAGTCCGACGTCGGCGTCTACCAAAACCACGTTCTGCCCCAAATCGCTCAACGCTCGTCCAAGCGACGCAACGACAGTTGTTTTTCCGACTCCTCCCTTGCCTGACGTTACAACAATTTTTCTCATACGCCCTCCGAAAAGCAGTATACGATATACTTTAAGGCAGAATTTAGCAACCTTTGTAAAAATTGCTTGAATAAGCGTTTATTTATGCGATTTCGCCTTATACGGCAAAATTTTAACGCTTCACACGATATTGTTAAAACACACTGCAAAATAAAAAGCTGAACGTCGGTAATAAATTGCAAAATGCGGACAAAATGCCTGAATCGATATCAAAAAACGTACGGCAAGCGTGCAAGAAGAATTTTAATACGGCTTTGGCTATTAAACAACAATAGAACGTTTAATTTTTTGCCGATTTTCATACGTCACTTTAAGCCGTAGCTTTTAAACGTTAAACCGAAGCCTACTAATTTTAAAAATCGGAATTTAATATCGAAATCGTAAAGCCGCAAAATACGGTTTTAACAGCTCTGACGATTTTTGCGATAGCAGCTACCCCCGTGAACGTCGATTTAAAATCGAAAAACAGATTTTATTTCTAAATTGATTTTTAAATTAGTTTACAATTTTTCCTTTTAGCGTTAAAATTCTTATTAACAAATATTGCATAAAATCGCATTTCGGAGGATTGTATGAATTGTATTAAAAAAGCATATTGCAGATTGTATCAAAGCATTTTCAGAGTCGCTATTCGTTTTATGCCTTGGCGTAAACCGGAACTCATTCAAGGCGGACTTGAAAAGCTTCCGGAATTTATAAAAGGAAAAGGCATCAAAAAAGTTCTTTTGGTAACGGATAAAGGCATTCGCAGTTTAGGACTTATCGACGGACTTTTGGCAGGTCTTAAAAATGCGGAAATAGATTGTTTTGTCTATGACGACACAATTCCTAACCCAACCATAGGCAACATAGAAGACGCACTTAAAATTTACAACGAAAATAAATGCGAAGCCATTATAGCTTTCGGCGGCGGTTCTTCAATGGACTGTGCAAAAGGCGTTGCCGCAAGAGTAGCAAGACCTAAAAAACCTGTCAGAAAAATGAAAGGCATACTAAAAGTCGGCAAGACGACCCCTCCTGTATTCGCCGTTCCGACGACAGCCGGCACCGGTTCTGAAACCACGCTTGCCGCCGTCATTTCCGACCCTGAAAAAGCGGAAAAGTACCCTATCAACGACCCGGTGCTTATTCCTAAATACGCAGTGCTTGACCCGCAGATTACCGTCAAACTTCCGCCGCATATTACGTCTACGACAGGTTTGGACGCTTTAACACATGCCGTTGAAGCATATATCGGACACAGCAACACCAAAGAAACTAAAGAAATGGCAATCAAAGCCACAAAACTTATTTTTGAAAATCTTGAAACGGCATATAAGGACGGCTCGAATATCGAAGCAAGAAACAATATGCAACACGCCGCATACTATGCAGGTATAGCATTCACGAGAGCATACGTCGGATACGTCCATGCAGTCGCCCACAGCCTCGGCGCACAATATCATATCGCTCACGGACTTGCAAACGCTGTTATTCTTCCTTATTTCCTCGACGAATACGGCAAAAAAGCTTACAAGCCTCTTTCAGAACTTGCGGACGCCGTAGGCATTCAAGGTGCAACCCGTGAAGAAAAAGCAAAGAAATTCATCGAAGCCGTAAAGCAAATGAACAAGGATATGAACATTCCTGAACACTTCCCTGAAATCAAGGAAGAAGATATTCCTATTATGTCAAAGCACGCAAACTCCGAAGGCAATCCGCTTTACCCGGTGCCTAAACTTATGGACAGAAAAGAACTTGCCGAAATGTATAAAAAAATCAAAGGCTAAAATATTCAATTACGGTTGAGATTTTATTAAGAGCTTGTTCCATAGCGTTAAATTCGAAATTTAAAACCTAATAAAACAAGCAAAAAAAGCCGAATTTACCGATGGCAATTAAGCCGACAAATAAAATTATTTTAAAATTTTAATTAATCTAAAAAAATAATACGGACGAAAACGTTCGTATTATTTTTTACAAAATTATTCTCTTCGTCGAAGCAACGTTTTAAAATTTTTAAATCGTCCTTGCTTCAAAGAAGACAAAAAAAGTCGAGACGTTAAATATTAAACAAGATATAATGTCGTAGTAGGAGTAAATATGAACGAACAAATAGAAGCCGTGCACAGAATGCAAAATTATATTGCAGAGCATTTAACCGACAAAATAACGCTTGCCGATTTATCAAAAGTTTCATTGTATTCGCCTTGGCATTCATACAGATTATTTGTAGAAATTCTTAACATTTCACCTGCCAATTACATTCGCAAATTCAGACTTTCAAATTCGGCTCTTAAATTGAGAGATGAGAAAACAACGATATCAAGCGTGGCGTTTGAATTCGGATTCAATAGCGTTGACGGTTATCAGCGTGCATTTTACCGCGAATTCGGTTGCAATCCGCACGAATATGCAAACAACCCCGTTCCGTTATATTTGTTTACTCCCTACGACGTAAAATATTCTAAAATGAAAAAGGAGATAAATATGGAAAATTTAAAAAACGTATTCATTCAAGTTGTTGAAAAACCGGCAAGAAAGGTATTATTTAAGCCCGGAATTAAAGCTACGAATTACTTAGAGTATTGTGAAGAAGTAGGATGTGAAATTTGGGGTCTGCTTATAAGTATGTCGTCCATTTCAAACGAACCGGTAAGCCTTTGGCTGCCCGATAAATTCGTTAAACCCAACACGTCGAAATACGTTCAAGGCGTAGAAGTACCTGTCGATTATGACGGAATTATTCCAAACGGTTTTGATATCGTCGAACTGCCGCCTTGCAAATATCTGAAATTTCAAGGAGAAAAATTTGAAGAAGAAGATTATGAAAGTGCGATTGCTTGCGTTTGGGAAGCTATAAAAAAATTCGACCCGAAAACTATCGGTTATGAATGGGATAACGAAAATCCGCGAATTCAATTAGAACCCCGCGGAGAACGCGGTTATATCGAACTTGTAGCTATCAAGTAAACCAAAACGAAAACGAAAAAAGCTCAACGTAAAGTCAAAACGAAATAAAAGAATAGAGGATTACTCTACTTAACGCACGTTTAGACATTATAACTCTTGCCTTATAACTCTTGTTTTAAATTGCAAATTATTTTTTCAGCAAATCAGACAAACGCACGTTATCAAAATAATCGTTGACTAATTTATTCAACTCTTTCCACATAGGAAGCGTGCGGCACTCATTCGCCCTTTCGCAAATTGGGGCGCCGTCTTCAAGGCAACTTACAGGCACTAAATTTCCTTCGGTAAGACGCAAAATATCTCCCACTCTGTATTCTTCCGGTTTTTTAGTCAGCCTGTAACCGCCGCCTTTACCGTGTATACCTTCG
This sequence comes from uncultured Clostridia bacterium, assembly GCA_946056785.1. Classification (GTDB taxonomy): domain Bacteria; phylum Bacillota; class Clostridia; order Christensenellales; family CAG-917; genus CAG-917. Next base: position 4,590 of record CAMGKS010000047.1, on the reverse strand, counting down.
ACTATTCCGTTCTGCGTCAAAACGGGCAAAATGCGTTCGAGATACTTTAAAGAAACACCCTGTCTGTCCGCAATTTTTTTCATGGCTATATATTGCCCGTTGCCGTTTTCGGCAAGGTCAATCATAACTCTTAAAGCATATCTTCCTCTTGTAGAAATAATCATTTTAATCCTTTCCCCAAACCGACTCGGCATAACGAACCGTTTCCATAGCGTCTTTGGCGTATGCGTCCGCCCCGATACGCGCGGCGTATTCCTTTGTCAATACGGCGCCTCCGACAATAACTTTGCACCAAGGGGCATCTTTTTTAAGCAGCTTTATCGTTTTTTCCATAGAAGGCACTGTCGTAGTCATAAGAGCACTGAGTCCTACAAGCGGAGCGTGCAATTCTACAACCGTATCGACGATTTTTTCACATGGCACGTCCTTACCCAAGTCGACAACGTCGAAACCGTAATTTTCAAGCAAAAGTTTCACTATGTTTTTGCCTATATCGTGTATATCGCCGTAAACCGTCGCAATAACAAACTTGCATTTTAATGCGGAGTTCTTATTGCCGTCAACGGACGTCTTTATAACTTCAAAAGCACTTTTGGCAGCCTCCGCGCTCATCAAAAGTTGCGGAAGATAAATATTTTTGTTTTCAAAACCTTTACCGACTATATTAAGCGACGGAATAATTTCATTATTTACGATTTCAATCGGCGCAACGGTTTTTAAAAGCGTTGCGGTCAGTTCGGCCGCCTTTTCTTTAAAGCCTTTAACTATGGCTCTTTGCAAATCGGAAGCAAAATCACTATTAATTTCCGTTTTTGCAACCGTGGCTACGGTTTCGCCGATGAAACTTTCCGCAACGGATAAATATTGACGGCAATTTTCATCAAGCCCTTTAAGCGCCATATACGTATAATACGTTTTCATCATATCGCCGGAATAAGGATTCATTATCGCCGCCGATAAACCGTTTTCCAGAGCCATAGCAAAAAACACGCTGTTTACGGCACTTCTGTTCGGCAAACCGAACGAAACGTTTGACACGCCAAGCGAAGTATTGCAACCTAATTCGTTTTTTATCGCATTAACTGCCGAAAGAGTAATACAAGCGGCACTATTATCCGCGCTGATTGTCATTGCCAGCGGATCGAAAATTATATCCTTTTTGTCGATACCGTATTCTTCGGCACGTTTTAATATTTTCTTTGCTATTTCTACTCTGCCCTCACAAGTATCGGGAATGCCGTTTTCGTCAAGCGTTAAAGCCACAACGACGCCGCCGTATTTCTTTACGAGCGGGAAAACCGCTTTCATGCTTTCTTCTTTTCCGTTTACCGAATTTATCATAGCTTTTCCGTTGTAAAGGCGAAGCGCCGTTTCCATTGCCACGACAGACGATGTATCGATCTGCAACGGCAAATCGCTAACAGCCTGCAATTCGGTTATAACTCTTTTAAGCATATCCGTTTCGTCAACTTCCGGAAGTCCCACGTTGACGTCGAGAATCTGCGCTCCTTTTTCCTGTTGAGCTACCCCCTCGGAAAGGATATATGCTATATCGTTTTCATACAATGCCTGTTTAAAACGCTTTTTACCCGTCGGATTAATTCTTTCTCCTATAAGAACGGGAACTTCGCCAAACTTAACCGAATGAGTATAAGACGAAACCACGGAAAAGCTTTTAGCTTGTATTTCCGCAGGTTCGATATCCGCAGTTTCAGAGCAAAGCTCAGCGATATATTCAGGCGTCGTGCCGCAGCAACCGCCGACTATGCGAACACCCTTTTCGACAAGCACGGCAAGGTCTTTTGCAAATTCGTCGGGCAAAACGTCGTATACCGTTTTTCCGTCGACAGATTTAGGAAGTCCTGCGTTAGGTTTAATAATAACGGGCACAGACGCATTCTCCAACAACTCCGTTGCAACGCTCTGTAATTGCTTTGGTCCTAACGAACAATTCGCGCCCAAAGCGTCCGCCCCCAAACCTTCGAGCATAGCAACCATAGCGGCAGGCGAAGCACCCGTCATCAACTTCCCGTCTTCCCCGTAAGCATTTGAAACGATAACCGGTAAATCGCTGTTTTCTTTTGCGGCAAGAAGAGCGGCTTTCGTTTCATAACTATCGTTCATCGTTTCGATCAATATAAGTTCGGCACCGTACTTAACGCCGATTTTTATAACCTGAGCAAAAGCCGAAACAGCGTCTTCGAAATCTAAATCTCCCAACGGTTTCAACATTTTGCCTAAAGGACCGACGTCGAGAGCAATAAATTTTTGCCGAGCCGACAAAGATTTTTCTCTTGCTTCTTTAGCGTTTGTCAACGCGGCTTTTATTATTTCGTCAAGTTCTGCGTCAGAAAATTTAAAACGGTTTGCCCCGAAAGTATTCGTGCACACAACGTTACTTCCGGCGTCGAAATACTCTTTATGAATTTCTGTTATCACCGACGGATTGGATATATTCCAACGTTCGGGAAACTCCCCCGGCTTAAGTCCTCTTTTTTGAAGCAAAGTACCCATTCCGCCGTCAAAATATACAACGTTGTTTTTTAAATAATCTTTAAAATTCATTCGTCTCTCCTGAAAGTGCAAAATTCCTTCCCGCACGCAGAGCATTTATTTTTGCATAATTTATTTATACGGCTATCGTCAGCCGATTCGCTTTCATCTGATATTCCCACAATAGCGGTTACCGATTTAGAAGGAGACATAAGCAAGCTGTCGTTCAAAAACAGTCCTATCCTTTTGCCGCAATCGAGTAAATTGAAAAATTCTTTCTGCATATCGAGCGGTAAATCGCCATATCCGGGGCTGTATCGTTGCACGGTATTGAATTGCTTTTGCAAGTCCGCGCAAAAAGCGTCGCACAGTGCCTCTATGCGTTCTGTTCCTATTGCCTGAAACATCAATGCCTTTGCCGGCGAAATTAAAGAATATTTTGCAATGAGTCTGTCGATTTCAACGCCGACTGTCGAGGCAAATAAAACGGCTCTATTGCATTTCGACAAATGAGAAGCGAGATCTTCCGATTTTGTTTTAAACGCATGGAAATCGCAAACGCCGTCTGAAACCGAAAAAGGAGATATACAATAGCACACTTTATACGTAAGTTTTCCCTTCGTTTCGTCTATGCAGCTATTTAATAAATCAATTATCGAGTTGTCGGTAGCTTTGCAACCGGCATAACGGAGTATTTCCCTTTCGCAAAAGGGCGGCTCGCTATATATTTTCGTTAAAACGGTAAAACTCATCAATATCCGCTCCTTTATACTATCCGTTTTTAAAGTTTTACGGCGGTTTATCGGCGGCAATCACGCTGATTAATAATCTATTTACCCAAAATATCTGAAAGATTATTTTTAATTTTCGCCGCAACGTCAGGCTTATTCATTGAATAAACGTGTACGTTTTTAATTCCGTTGGCATACAAATCTATAATCTGGTCGGTAGCATAAGCGATTCCCGCCTGTTTCATAGCCGCAGGGTCGGAGCCGAATTTATCTACAAGGCTTTTAAATCTTTGCGGCATAAACGAGCCGGACAGTTTAATTGCCCTTTCCACCTGATTGGCATTCGTAATAGGCATAATTCCCGGTATAACCGGAACCGTGATACCCGCTTCACGTATTTTATAAAGGAAATTGTAAAGCAAATTATTGTCGAAAAACATCTGCGTGGTAAGAAAATCTACACCGGCATTGACCTTTTCTTTAAGATAAAATATGTCTTCATGCTGATTCTTGCTTTCAGGATGAATTTCAGGATAGCACGCCGCTCCGATACAGAAATCGCCTGCTTCTTTAAGTTCCCTTATAAGGTCTATAGCATATCTATAATCCCACTTCGTTCTGTCGTCGTTTTCAAGTTCGGGCGGAATATCTCCACGCAAAGCCATAACGTTCGTTATGTTGGCGGCTTTTATCTCTTTTATCTTCTGACTGACCGTTTCTTTTGTGGACGAAACGCAAGTCAGATGGGCTAACGTCGGAACGCCGTAAAGTTCTTTTATGTTCTTTGCAATTTGCAAGGTATATTTGCTTGTTCCGCCGCCAGCGCCATAAGTGACGCTCATAAAAGACGGCTTTAATTTCGCTATTTCCTCGGTTGCCGTTTTCACGTTTTCAAAACTTGTTTCCGTTTTCGGCGGAAAAACCTCAAATGACAGTGACAACGTGTTTGATGTAAGCAAATCTTTAATTTTCATATTCTTACCTTTATACGATATTTTATCCGCACGTAAATGCGTTAAGGCTTAAATCAAATCGATAGCTAACGTCAGACGCCGTAATAAATACGAACCGTAATTTGTCATTAGCCGTGTTGTTTCCGCAACTCATACGCTTTAAATGCAGTTATAAACGTTTAAATCGACAGCCGACAATATGCTCTTATACTTACCTTTTCACGTGATAAATTCATCAACTGAAAATATCGGCAAATCAACATTTGAACGATAATGACATTATAACACATTCACTATGTAAATCAAGCATAGAAAATAAAAAGACTCTTTATAAATATTCGGCGTCAAACGCAAAAAAAATAGCCGACTCAGTAGTCGGCTGTTTTTCCCATTTGCCGCAAAATTGCGATTTC
>CAMGKS010000046.1 GCA_946056785.1 uncultured Clostridia bacterium | reverse complement strand
CAAAGCGGTTTGCGTTGACTATTTACAAAGCGGTTTGCGTTGACTATTTACAAAGTGGTTTGCGTTGATTCTAAAAAAATATTTATACTGGCTAAAAATCAAATTGGCTTTTAAAGCATTTTGTATAAACTCCGTTTAAAAATAATATAAAAACGAAAACTTGTTTAAAACGACGTTTTATACGGCTTACAGTTTAAATTTAACTTAGCGTTTAATCTTCTTTTTGGGAATTGTCATTTTTGCGTCGTACGCTTTAAACAAATACGCTTTATAACAAATTATTATATTTCAAATTATGCTATTAAAATTCGCCGCTTTTCAAACGTTTTTTCAAACCTTTTATTTTAAAGCGTTCTTTTAAATTTATGCGTAACTTTTGATAACGACTTTTACTTATTCAGTTTTACCACTATTTTGACGGTGATTTTCCCCACGTTAGTTTTATCTTATAAGTGCTACTTTAAGTGATTTTTGAGTATCTATATTTGAGGTGCTTATGAAATCGAAAAAGAATGTAGCGGTAAACAGAAATAAAAACAATTATCTTCCCGACAAAAGGCTTTTGGTTTTATTGATTTTATTTATTTTTTTGTTTATAGCGGTTTTTTTTAAACTTGCTTACGTAATGATTGTTCAATCGAAAGATTTAACGGCAAAAGCAATTTCACAATGGCTTCGTGACGTTCCAACCGACGCTCCGAGAGGGCAGATATTGGACAGAAACGGCATAGTGCTTGCCGATACGTCTACGAAATATACAATTTACGTGAGACCGAATGCCGTTACGGACAAAGAAGGCGTGGCGAATTGTTTGTCGTCTATTTTAAATCTCGATTATGAAAAAGTTTATAAAAAAGTTACAAAACGCACGTCGGAAGCGACGATAGCGGCAGGAGTTACGAAAGAACAAATGACGCAAATCTATGCGAGCGGTTATAGCGGAATTTATTACAGCGAGGACAATTTCAGATATTATCCGTATGGCGATTTTATGACTCAACTTTTAGGCTTTACTTCATCGGACGGTATTGGGCAGACGGGGCTGGAAGCTTATTACGAAAACTATTTAAAGGGCGTAAACGGGCAAATTTTGAGCGAAGCGGATTTGGTCGGACGACCAATAGGAGAAAACGAAAGTTTTTATATTCCGTCCGTAAAAGGCTTAAATCTTGTCACAACGTTAGATTATTACGTACAGCGAATTGCTGAAGCTGCGGTTCAGAAAGCAGTTATGACGTATGACCCGCTCGGCGTTTCTTGTCTTGTGATGAATTATAAAACGGGCGAGATACTTGCGTTAGCCGAGGCGCCGTCTTTTGATCTTAACGATATTCCGAGAGACGATATAACGAAACTTTTTTCGACGTCAAAATCTATAATCGTTTCAACCGTATACGAACCCGGTTCCACTTTTAAAATTCTGACGGCAGCTTCCGCATTGGACGCCAACGTATTTACGCCGTCAAGTACGTTTTATTGTTCGGGGCATAGGACGGTTGACGGAAAAAATATAAAATGTTGGAAAACACGCGGTCACGGCTCTATTACGTTTGCCGAAGGCGTAGCACAAAGTTGCAACTGCGTTTTTATGGACAGTGCGTTAGGACTTGGCACGGATAGGTTTTATACGTATCTGAGCGACTTTGGTTTTACCAAAAAAACGGGGATAGATATGTTTGGTGAAACGCAGGCGATAACGATTGCAAAAGACAAGGTAAAGAGCGTTGACCTTGCAAGAATAGGCTTCGGGCAGGCGATAGCGTGTTCGCCGATTGAACTAATTACCGCCACTTCCTGCGTTGTTAACGGCGGATATACGATAAAACCTTATATAGGTTCGGAAGCTGTTGATTCGGTTTTAAATAAAAGCATTGCAATTAATTCGGCGACCGGCGGCAAGCAGGTAATAGCAAAAGAAACCAGCGATACGATGATTGAATTGTTAAGGGGCGTTGTCGAAGGCGGAAGCGGAAAGGGGGCATACCGTCCCGGATACAGCATAATAGGAAAAACGGGAACGGCGCAAAAATATGAGGACGGGAAAATTGCACAAGGGAAATATTATTCATCGTTTTTAGGTTTTTCAGTAACGGAAGGCGCCGATATTGCGGTTTTGTTTATAGTCAATGAACCTAAGGGCGGAGTTTATTACGGAAGTTTGGTTGCCGCTCCTGCAGTCGGTGAAATATTTGGCGGAATTTTTGAATATCTCGGCATAAAGCCAAATTATTCCGAAAAAGACTTTGAAATTATCGGCGATGAGTTTTCTTTAAACGATTTTGTCGGACTAAGCGTGGACGAAGCCGTTAAAATTGTAAAATCTCTCGGGTTGCATTATGAAATAAGCGGGGAAGGAGAAATTGTGACGGAACAATTTCCTCTTAAAGGAGCAAAAGTCGACAAGCGAAATACAGTGCTTTTTGTCACATAAAAGAGCGTTTTGACTTCTTTTGCGACTCTATTGACAGCGATTTTTTCCGATACTACTATATTCTAACATCAAATAGTAGTTTGGAGGATTGTATGAAATTATCTGATTTACTTAACGGAATCGAAGTTGTCGAATGGAAGGTCGATAAGGATATACAAATAGACGATATATGCACGTCAAGCGATAAAGCTAAAAAAGGCGACTTGTTTATTTGTCTCGAAGGAACAAAAACAGACGGCCATATTTTTGCCGAAAAACTTAAAGACGTAGCAGCTTGCTTTATCGTAAAAAAGCCGGTGAATGCTCCGTACGTGCTTGTGAAAGATACGAGAAAAGCGTACAGCGTCGCATGTCAAAACTTTTTCGGAAATCCTTCAAAAGATATGAAATTTATTTCTGTCGTTGGGACAAACGGAAAAACTTCGACGGCTCATATTCTTGCAAGCCTTTTGCGTACGGCGGGAATAGCTACCGGAACGATAGGAACTTTGGGGCATTACGTAGGGGAAGAGAAGATCGGGGAGTCTTTGACTACTCCCGACCCTTACGAGTTGAACAAAATATTGCAGCTTATGAAGACGAGAGCCGTTGAAGTGGTTATTGCCGAAGCGTCCGCTCATGCTATATATTTCGATAAACTGTATGGCATCAAATCGGATATAGCGATATTTACCAACGTTTCGCAGGACCATCTCGATTTTTTCAAAACGTTTAAAGAATATTCCGACGTAAAATTATCCTTTTTTAAAAACAACGTAGCTATGGCGGTAGTTAACGTTGACGACGAAACGGGACGAAAACTTGTCGGCAATATAAACGTTCCGGTTATTACATACGGCTTATATGAGCCGAGCGACGTGTTTGCAATAGACGTATATCCTGATTTTGACGGAACGACTTTTGTAGTTAACGTTTTCGATGAGGTTTTTGAGGTAAAGTCGCCTCTTTACGGAGTTTTTAACGTGTACAACCTTTTGGCGGCAATGGTTTGTGCTAGTTCTTTAGGCATAGATACGGCTACAATCAAAAAGGGGATAAGAAAGCTCAAACCTATCGACGGCAGGTTTAACGTGCTTAAAAACGGAAAGGGGTTTATCGTAATCGATTATGCGCATACTCCCGACGGCCTTGAAAACCTTTTAAAAACCGCAAGGACGATAACAAAATCTCGCCTTATTACCGTATTCGGATGCGGTGGCGACCGTGACGTTTCCAAACGTAAAATTATGGGCAAAATAGCTTCAGAACTGTCAGATTTCGTTATTCTGACAAGCGATAATCCGAGAAGCGAAAATCCCGACAAAATCATTTCCGATATTGCCTCAGGGGCTGTAAAAACTCCTAAGCAGATTGAAAACCGAACGGAAGCTATTTCTTTTGCTTTGAACGAAATGACTGAAGGCGATACCGTGGTTATTGCGGGAAAAGGGGCGGAAAACTATATGGAAATCAAAGGAAAGAAAATTCCTTACAGTGATTTGGAAACGGTAATAAAAAGAGGAGCAAAAAGATGACTCGGAGTAACTTATGGATGCTTTTATTCATAGTGTTGTCTTTTATAACGGCATTGTGTCTGGCTCCGTTGCTTAAAAAAATACTCACAAAACGCAAAGCGGAACAAACCGTATTAGGTTATGTAAAACAGCATGAAAACAAAACGGGTACCCCGACAATGGGCGGTTGGATTTTTGTTATCCCAGCCGTGGTTTTTCCGCTTATATTCTATTCTACGTTTTCATTGGTGTCGTCGATGGCAACGTTAAGTTATGCAGTTGTCGGATTTCTTGACGATTTTATCAAGATTCGGTATAAGCGTAATTTAGGCTTAAAGCCTTATCAGAAAATAATAGGTCAGGTTGGGGCGGCAATAATTTTAGGCTTTTTTTGTTTTAACAACGATTTTATCGGCAGTTCGATAAAATTACCGTTTACTTTCGCCGAATTCGATATGGGGTGGTTTATCGTTCCTTTCGTAGCCCTTATCTATATTGCCGTTACAAACGGCGTGAATTTGACGGACGGACTGGACGGCTTGGCAGGATACGTATCGATTGCATACTTTATGGCTTTTACGGTGATTCTGTGCGGATATTACGCCGACGCTTTAAACGGCGGCGACGTAGATTACGCAAAGGAACTGTTCGGGTTGTGCATAACTTCCGCTTCGTTTTTAGGCGGGTTATTGGCATACGTATGCTACAACTCTTATCCCTCGTCGATAATGATGGGGGATACCGGCTCGCTTGCATTGGGGGCAGGAGCGGCAACGGTTGCCGTTTTTTCAAGACAACCGTTTTTAATCGTTTTCGCAGGCATAATGTTTGTGGTGAGCTGCATATCTGTAATATTGCAGGTGTTTATATTTAAAATTAAAAAGAAACGGATATTTCTTATGGCGCCTTTGCATCATCATTTTGAGTTAAAAGGTTTTAAAGAAAGCAAAATTACCGCTTGTTATTTTTCAATCAGCGTAATAGGCGGTATTTTAGCGATTATCGCAGCGAGGTTATTATGATATTTAACGGAAAGAACGTGTTGATTTACGGCTATGGCAAAAGCGGAAAAGCCGCTGCAAAATTGTTGAACAGAAGAGGTGCGAACGTAAAAGTTTACGACGACGACTATTCAAAAAAAGATTATCTTATATTCGAAGAATGGGCGGAAGACTTCAAAAATATCGATATCGTCGTAATTTCGCCTGCCGTAAGCAGTCTGAAATCTGAAGTATTAGAGTTGAAACTCAGCGGTGTTCCCGTTATTTCGGAAATCGAATTGGGATATGAAACGTGCTACGGAGACGTAATTGCCGTAACGGGTACAAACGGAAAAACCACAACCACAAAATTGATAAACAAGATAATTTCAGAAAGCGGAGTAACGTCCTTTGAATTGGGCAATATAGGAACGCCTTTTTGCGAAGTGTCCGACAAGTTGAAAACGGGCGACGTCGCCGTTGTCGAAGTAAGTTCGTTTCAGTTGGAGGGAGTGAAAAACTTTTCTCCCGAAATTTCCGTATTGCTTAATATCGAACCGGATCATTTAGACAGGCATAAGACGATTGAGTGTTATGAAGAGCTTAAAAGCCGTATATTTGCAAAACAGGGAGAGGGAGATTTTCTTGTCGCAAACCTTTCTGACGAACGAGTTGCCGCATTAATAAAACGTGCAAATTGCACCGTAGTTCCTTTTTCGATTTCAGAAGTATGCGACGGAGCTTATCTGAAAGGAGAAAGCGTATTTTTTAAGGGCGAAGAAGTGCTGAAAATTTCCGTTTCGCCGTTTAAAGGCAGAGAGCTTGAAAATCTGCTTGCCGCCGTATGCGTTGCAAAAATCAGAAAAATCGAGAATTCAGTAATAGAGAAAGCGGTATCTGAATTTAAAAAACCGCCGCACAGGGTAGAACTTGTTGGAGTGAAAAACGGAAAATCGATTTTTGACGACAGCAAAGCTACAAATATCAGCGCTACGATTTCCGCAATCGAAGGAGTTACCGACGATACCGTGTTGATTCTCGGCGGAAGCGATAAAGGAGAAGAATTTCCGGAATTGTTCGAGCATATAGGCAAAAAAATTAAAAGAATTCTCGTTTGCGGCGAAAATGCGAAAAGCATTTTGCATGCGGCAAGGCTTTGCGGCTATCGTGAAATTACGGAATGTCCGTCGCTTGAAAATTGCGTCGAATTAGCTTATGAAGGTGATGAAAGAAACATCTTGTTTTCTCCTGCGTCGAAAAGTTTCGACAGATTTTCAGGATATGCGGAAAGAGGCGACAAATTTAAAGAAATAGTCGACAAACTGTAAAAATTAACGGTGAAACTATGACGGAATTTTTAGTTGTATCAAGTAAAGAAAGAGAAAAAACGGACGGTAACCGTAATTACCGTTTGCGTAAAAATCGCTTAAACGGCGACCTAAACGACTCAAAATTAAGCCGTAAAGAAATTGCCGAATTGAGAAAGCAAAAAAGACTTGAAAGGGAAAAACTTAACGAAAAAAAGAGATTGGAATTTAGAGCATTAAGGCATAAAAAACTTATAAAGTATGCGGGAAAAATCAGTATGGCGGCAGGAAAAATAGATTTTGACCTGCCAACTTTTTTAGTCGTTATAATTCTCGGAGTTTTGGGTTTGATTTTTATATATTCGGCGTCTTGCTATTCGGGAGAGGTCGAATTTAACGATGCGTTTAAATACGTGAAAACGCAAGCCGTAGCCGTTGGAGTCGGTTTTATCGTTATGCTTGCTTTGACTTACATAAAAATCGATTTTTTAATCAAGTTAAGATTTTTGGTATTGGGTCTTAGCCTTGCTATACTTGCATTAGTTTTTATTCCCGTCATAGGCGTTGAAAGTTATGGGGCAAAGAGATGGATAAATTTAGGCTTTTCAACGATACAACCTTCCGAGTTTGCAAAATTCGGACTCGTAATTTTTGTTGCGGCACAGACTGCCGTATACGGAGCAGACAAATTTCATACGATGGCGGTACCGCTTTTAGGCGGTTTATCCGTTTGTCTTTTGCTTATGCTCGAACCTAATATGTCCGTTACCGTTTGCGTGTTCACAGTCGTGTTTTCGATGTTGTTTTTTGCGGGAGCAAAAATTCGGCATTTGCTTTTAATAATCGTTCCGGCTATAATTTGCGGAATAATTTTAATCATAATAGAGCCGTATCGTCTAAGCCGATTGTCGGCTTTTTTGGATCCGTTTTCGTCGCCGTTAGGAGAAGGTTATCAGCTTATTCAATCATATTATGCATTGGGAAGCGGCGGACTTTTCGGAGTCGGATTATTTTGCAGCAGGCAAAAGTATTTGTTTTTGCCTTTTGCCGAATCTGACTTTATATTTTCGATAATCGGAGAGGAAACGGGATTGTTCGGATGTATAATCGTAATATTGTTGTTTATATTCCTTTTGATAAGGGGGATAAAAATAAGTTTAAATGCAAAAAACCGATTCAGCACGTATTTAGCGGCGGGAATTTCCGCAATGATTGCCGTTCAGACGATAATAAACGTTGCCGTTGTGAGCGGAGCAATACCTCCGACGGGATTGCCGCTGCCGTTTATAAGTGCCGGCGGCAGTTCGGTGGTGGCTTATTTTATGGCAAGCGGACTGTTGCTTAACGTTTCAAGACAAAAGCACGAAAAGTTTTTAAGCTCCATACAATGATAACGAGGAGCAAATATGGAGTATTTTGAAATAAGCGGCGGAAAAAAGATGTTTGGCAGTGTTGAATTGGTCGGGGCAAAAAATTCCGTTTTGCCTCTTTTGGCGGCGTCGTTGCTTACAGACGACGAAGTCATTTTGAGAAACTGTCCTTATATTTCCGACGTCGATATGATGGTCGAATTGTTAAGGTCACTCGGCAGAAATTGTTTGCGTGACGGGCGAAGCATAATTTCATACGGCAAGATACGTGATCCGTACGTTTCGGACGAATATGCGGAAAAAATGAGAGCGTCTATTTTTTTGTTAGCTCCGATTTTATCCCGATGCGGACGGGTTGTTTCGGCATATCCCGGCGGTTGTAAAATAGGAAAGCGGAAGATAGATTTACATATAGACAACTTAAAAAAAATGGGTACGAAAATCGATGAGGGCGACGAATATATGCTTTGCCATGCAAAGCGTTTGCAAGGAGCGAAGATCGATTTGAAATATCCGTCGGTCGGAGCTACGGAAACGCTTATTATGGCGGCTGTTTTAGCGGACGGCGAAACGGAGATATCCAACGTTGCGCTTGAACCTGAAATTAACGATTTAATATCTATGTTAAGGCTCATGGGAGCGGATATAGAAGAAATCGCCGAGCGTAGATTGCGTATAACGGGCGTCGATTCTCTTAGCGGAGTAGTCTTTGAACCGTGTCCCGACAGAATCGTCGGAGGTACACTCATGGCGGCTTGTGCCATGCTTGGCGGCGAATTGGAAATCAGAAACTTTCCTTACGAACTTTCCAAAAGTTATTCGCAAGCGTTAAGATCGGAAACTTTAAAAATCACCGAACGTTACGGAATAGTAAAAATGGACGGATTGGGAATGCCCGTAGGTTTGGGAGAAATCGAAACAAAACCTTATCCGGGGTTTCCTACCGATTTACAGGCTCAGTTTATGGCGCTTGCTACCGTTTGCGACGGCAGAACAGTGATTAAGGAAAACGTATTTGAAAACAGGTTTCTTACAGCTTCTCAGTTGAAACTTATGGGAGCAATGATCGATATTGCGGGCAATTTGGCAATCATTGACGGAGTGGCAAATTTAAACGGCACTACGGTCAAAGCAAGCGATTTAAGGGGCGGTGCCGCTCTGACTATGGCAGGAGCGTTTGCCGCCGGAAAGACAAGGGTTTACGGCGTAGAATTGATCGACAGAGGCTATGAAAGGCTTGACGAAACTCTCGCTGAGTTGGGAATTCCCGTTTTAAGGAAGTCCGATTGATTATTTATCGTTATGCTTGCGGTATGGCTAAAAAATTAACGCCGATTTTAATTGCGGTTTTTAGAAGTCCTATAAGTTTTGTAAAAAAGAGCCGGTCGCAAAAAAAAAGTAGTCGTAATTACAAAAAAAAGATGGAATGTTCCATAAATATATATTATAATGATTAAGTAATCTGAAAGTAAGTAATCTGAAAGAGGCAGGCGTTTATAAAACGCTCAATAACATCCTCGCGGAAGCGGTCTGTAAAATTGA
>CAMGKS010000045.1 GCA_946056785.1 uncultured Clostridia bacterium | reverse complement strand
GCCTTAGAAGCAAAAACCGTCGAAAAATCGGCGACCGATGCGGCAACGCCTGAAAACAGCGATTTGAAAAATTTAGAAAATACAAACGCTATGGAAGAAAAAAAACGCATGAAACTTTTGGGAAAGCAAAAGAGAAAAAACCTTTTCGGAATTTTTAAAAGAGTTTTAAAATTGATGGCGGGATATAAGTGGGGATACGTTGCCGTAATGCTTTTGTACGTTATAAACGTCGGAGCAAACGTTGCGGGAACAGCGTTATTAACTCTTGCCATTGACAATTATATCGCTCCTTTGGCGAATCCCGCTATGAACGTTAACGGCGTCGTTTATGCAGATTTCATAAAAATTATCTGCGTAATGGCTTCTGTATATGCCGTAGGCGCCTTGTCTACCTATGGAGCTGACAGGATATGCGTTTTGGTTTCGTCAAAGATTCTTCAAAAAGTTCGTGACGATATGTTTGAACATATGCAAAAACTGCCTATAAGATATTTCGATACGCATGCTCACGGAGATATAATGAGCTGTTATACAAACGACACGGACACGTTAAGAGAGCTTTTAGCAAACGCTTTGCCTACCATGGTTTCGTCGGTTCTTACCATCGTTACGATTTTCATAGTTATGCTGGTTCTTAACCCGATTTTGACTTTAACGATAGTCGTCATGATTTTTATAATGGTTTTAATCGTCGGCAAAGTCGGAGGAAAGAGCGGAAAATTCTTTATGGCTCAACAAAAGGCAATAGGCATAACAAACGGCTTTATTGAAGAACATATCGAAGGACAGAAAGTCGTCAAAGTATTTAATCACGAAGAATACGAAAAGTCAGATTTCGATAAGGTAAACGGCATGCTTTGTAAAGCCGCAGCAAACGCTAACACTTATGCAAACATATTAATGCCGATTTTGGGAAATTTAACTTATATCAATTTTGCATTGACGGCTGTCTTGGGAGCAATCTTTGCCGTTGCGGGAATCGGCGGAATGACTTTCGGAAAAATGGCGGCGTTTTTACTTTATTCACGTCAATTCGGCAATCCTATTTCCCAAATGGCTCAACAGGCAAATACCGTGCTTATGTCGCTTGCAGGTGCCAGCAGAATTTTTGAATTGTTGGATCAACAAGCCGAACAGGACGAAGGATACGTAAAGCTTGTAAACGTTGTGGAAAATCCGGACGGAACGCTCACCGAATGCGATGAAAGAACGGGCGTTTGGGCATGGAAACATCCGCATAAAGAGCTTGGCACGACAACGCTTGAAAAACTTAACGGCGAAGTGCAGTTCGACGACGTAACTTTCGGATACGTCCCTGAAAAAACAGTTCTTAAAGATATCGATTTCTTTGCGCACGACGGACAAAAGGTTGCTTTGGTCGGTTCTACGGGTGCCGGAAAAACGACGATAACAAACCTTATCAACCGCTTTTATGACGTTCCTGACGGCAAAATCAGATATGACGGAATAAACATCAATAAAATCAAAAAAGACGATTTAAGACATTCGCTTTCTATGGTTTTGCAAGATACGCATTTGTTTACGGGAACGGTTATGGATAATATCCGATACGGAAAATTGGATGCAACCGATGAAGAAGTTATCGAAGCGTCACGGCTTGCTAATGCCGATTTCTTTATAACTCATCTTCCGGACGGTTATAACACTATGCTTACAGCCGACGGAGGCAATTTGTCGCAAGGACAAAGACAGCTTCTTTCTATTGCAAGAGCTCTTATAGCAAATCCGCCTGTGTTAATTCTCGACGAAGCGACTTCATCTATCGATATGAGAACGGAAAAGCATATAGAGCAGGGACTCAATAACCTTATGCAAGGCAGAACCGTCTTTATAATTGCACATAGACTTTCAACCGTCAGAAATGCTGATATGATTTTGGTGCTCGAACACGGAGAAATTATTGAACGCGGAAATCATGAACAACTGATTGCCTTGAAAGGTAAATATTATCAGTTGTATACGGGGGCGTTTGAACTTGACTAAAATAAAACGCAAATTGCATAGCATTTCATAGAAATTTTATGTCGATAAAAGGGTTAACGAATTTTTGTTAGCCCTTTTTCTTTAAAAATATTAATTGTTAAATAGCTGTTTAAACATTAAAACGGTGACGGTAGATTGTTAAGCAAAATTTTTCTTGCAAACTTAAACTTTGTTTTGTTTTTTACAGTAATGGGAACTTAACAACGATTTTTAGTTTTATTTTGTAAACTTATTGAAGTTTCAAAATAGTGTTTTTAAAATTCTGCGTTAAATATGTGTTTTGCGTTTGCCGTTAAAAATTAAAATGCCATTTTTAGACGAATTTTACTTTAGAATAGGCGGTTTTATTTTGCGTTTTAGAACGGCGAAGAGAATAGCGGAAACATAAGTTTTGTTTTGCGTTTAACGTGCAAAAAAATATTGCTTTTCCAGATTTACAGAAACGGCAGGTCGGATAAAAGATAAACTTGGAGAGTTGCGAAAAATTTTCAATTATCGAAAAATCAGGGCGAATATTGAAATTGACATATACGTTTATAACGCTTATAATATAATAAAGGAGAAATTATGGGATTATATAAAAAGTTGGTTGATAAATTTTGTGATTTTTTAACCGTACACGACGGGAAACGTATTGCAAGTCAAAGTCCGCCTGAAAACGTTACGGCTGTCTGTGACGTAAATTACGCTAACGACGACGAACTATATAATAAACTCGACGTATATTATCCTGCTGGAGCCGAAAACGAGCTTTTGCCGACGATTATCGACGTTCACGGCGGTTGTTGGTTTTACGGAACAAAGGATATAAACAAATATTATTGCATGGAGATTGCCGCAAAAGGTTTTAAAGTCGTAAGCATAAGTTATCGCTTGCTTTTTAAGGGAGGAAGATTTCCTAATAACCTTACCGACCTTTTTCACGCTTACAACTGGGTTGAACGGCATGCGGACGAATATAAGTTTGATTTAGAGCGTATTTTCCTTACGGGCGACAGTGCCGGGGCTCATCTTTGTGCAATGTCGAATGCCGTTATTGCGGACGAAACGCTTGCCGAAAAACTCAACCTTAAAACGGGCTTGCAGTTTAAAGCCGTGGCATATACGTGCGGCGTTTTTGATATAGACTATTATAGAAAAAGATTAAACATTTCGCCCGTTCGGTTTTTGTTAAAAGAATTTTTCGGCAAAAAATATCGCAAAAACGAATTTTTGCCGCTTGCCACCATTGCAAATGCTAACCTTGAAAAATTTCCGCCCATTTTTTTAGCTACCGCAAAAGGCGATTTTATGCGTGGGCAGGTTTTACGTTTCGACAAACTTCTCACTAAACGCGGAATCGAACACGAACTTAACGACCTTGTAGGAACGAGCAATAAACTCGAACACGTGTTTCCTATTATTCAACCGCATTGGGAAGAGTCGGAATTTGTAACGAATAATATGTTGGAGTTTTTTAGAACGTATGCGCAATAACGATGAATACAGAATTGAACATGACAGTTTGGGCGAAGTCAAAGTTCCTGCGGATAAATTGTGGGGAGCTCAAACGCAACGGAGTTTGGAAAACTTCGTTATAGGCGATAAAATGCCTTATGAACTTATAAGGTCAATAGTTACGGTAAAAAGAGCTTGTGCTTTGGCTAATTGCCGTTGCGGCAAACTTCCTAAAGAAAAATGCGATTTGATAGTTGCCGCATGCGATAAAATTCTTAGCGGCAATTTTGCCGATTCTTTTCCTTTGGTTGTCTATCAGACGGGTTCGGGTACTCAGACTAATATGAATGTCAACGAGGTTTTGGCACGTCTCAGCGGAACGCATCCGAACGACGATTGCAATATGAGTCAAAGTACAAACGACGTTTTCCCTACGTCGATTCACGTTATGACCGTTCTCATGACAAAAGAGTTGACAGCAGCGCTTGACGCCTTTATATCTCAATTAGACAGCCTTGAAAATAAGTACGGCGGTGTTGTAAAGACGGGCAGAACGCACCTTCAAGACGCAACTCCGATACCTTTTTCGGCGGAAATCGGAGCTTGGAAAAGAGCGATTGAGGAAGCGGAACTTGCAATTAAGAATGCCCTTGAAGGCGTAAGAGTATTGCCGCTTGGCGGAACTGCCGTCGGTTCGGGACTTAACACGCCTGAAAATTATGCAAAATTCGCCGTTGAAGAATTAAGCAAATATCTCAATGAGTTTTTTATCGAATCGGACAATAAATATCACGGCTTGGCATTTAAGGACGCTTTAGTGGTTTTTCACGGGGCTTTAAAGAATCTTGCGGTTTCTTGTATGAAAATTGCAAACGACGTAAGATGGCTATCGAGCGGGCCGAGATGCGGTATAGGAGAGATTTCCATACCTGCCAACGAACCGGGCAGTTCAATTATGCCGGGCAAAGTAAATCCGACTCAATGCGAAGCCGTAACAATGGTTGCTTGTGAAATCATGGGTAACGATTCTACCGTGTCGTTTGCGGCAAGTCAGGGCAATTTTGAACTCAACGTATTTATGCCGGTCATTGCTTATAAAATCAACGAGTCTTTAAAGTTGCTTACTCAATCTGTAACCAGCTTTACCGAACACTGCGTAAAAGGTATAGTTCCCAACGAGAAAAAAATGAATGAATATTTACGTTCATCGCTTATGACGGCAACCGCATTTTCTCCTTATATAGGTTATGAAGCTGCTGCCGAGTTGGTGCATTTTGCCTTCGATAACGACTTGACCGTAAAAGAAGCCGCATTAAAAATGAGCGGACTAAGCGAAGAAAAGATAGATGAAATAATTGAAGCCGCTATAAAAATAAGACAATAATATTCTAAATTACGTTTATTAAAAATTACGTTTATTAAAAAATTACGTTTATTAAAAAATTATGTTTACTAAAAATTACGTTTATTAAATAAAGGCTGCAATATTGCAGCCTTTATTTAATAAATAAAAAAAGTTGTTTTGAGTATTTTTTATATCTTTGCGTTGAAAATTTTATTTAAAGCGTTAAAAATTATATTTAACGTTTTAAAAATTTTATTTAAAATAAATCGTTTCAGTCGACGGTTTTAAAGGCTGAAACGGAAAACGACAGATTTACCGAAATACTTTCGATATCAGTTAAAGCTTCGATTGCCGATTTATTTGTTCTGTAAAAATACGGCGTCATTTTCAAGAGAGTTACGGCACCTTTTCCGTCCGTTACGAAATTTCCGTCGATTCGCTCTCTTTTTAGCAATCTGAACCCGTCGATTTCGGTTTCGTCTTTGGGATTCAATATCGGCGTTTCGTAAAGTCGTTTTTTAAGTTCGAACAGATGTTCTTCCGCAGGAACGGCAACGATAAACGTTCCGTCCTTTTTTAAAATCCGTTTTGTTTCTTTTGCGTTATAAGGGGCGAATGCCGAAACGGCGAAGTCAAAAGGATGGTCGAAAAACGGAAGATGAGTCATTGAAGCGACAGAAAATGAAGACGACTTATCTGATTTAGCTGAAAGCTTGACAGCTTCTTTTGAAATGTCTATGCCGAATACTTCACGTGCGAATTTTGACAAATTTCTTGCAATGAAACCTTCGCCGCAACCTATATCCAAAACCGTTTTATCTTTGAAATCGAAATTTTGCGTGATATAGTTTGTCAACGGAAGATAGTATCCGCTTTCCATGATAATACGGCGTGAAACGACCATATCTTTGTTGTCGCCGGGAGTTATCGAATGTTTATCGCTGCTTGATAAAAAGTTGACGTAGCCTTCTTTGGCCACGTCATAGCAGTGCTTTGTGCATTTTAAAGATTTTCCTACGGGCGTCAAAACGTCGCCGCAAATCGGACAACGGTAATTAATCATTATAATTTTGCTCCGTTAAAGCGATATTGTGTTCGCTAAGGAATTTATCCAGATTTTTATAATAATTTTTGTACAATTTATATCCGCCTTTTGTATTGTCGTCTATAAACGGAAATTTTACGGTTTCATCGTTTATCAATTTGTCGAGATTGTAGCTTCCGTTAACTTTCCACTTATTAAGCAAACCGATATTTATGGCGTTTGCAGGGCAGTTAAACGAACATCTTGTGCACATAATGCAGTTGCCGCCGAATTTAATTTTTCCATCCTTGACGCTGATGTTTTTTGCAGGACATATTTTTATGCATTTGCCGCAGTCAATACACTTATCCTTTTTTATTTTAAAAAATTTTCCGTTGAGCTTATAAAACCCCCATTCTATTCTAAAAAAGAAAGAGTGTATGCGTTTTATTAGCGGCAACTTGACTTTTTCGCTTTTTCCGGCAAGAATATCTTGTGCGTTTGCTTTTACCAATGCTTTTGCGTA
The DNA here is from genome assembly GCA_946056785.1 of uncultured Clostridia bacterium. Taxonomy (GTDB): domain Bacteria; phylum Bacillota; class Clostridia; order Christensenellales; family CAG-917; genus CAG-917. Next base: position 3,014 of record CAMGKS010000045.1, on the reverse strand, counting down.
AATCCACATTTGTTTTGCCATGCGGTCGTTATGGCGAAAAATCATATTGTAAGGCATTACGAAAAGTTTATCCGTCAAAATATTATAGCCTTTTTTATTGAGTATGCGATATACTTTTTGCCCGGCGGAGTTATTGAGCCACAAAGGTTCACCGCCGACTTTGAACATAAAAGTCGGTTTGTTAAAAGCGTTTGGAAATGTTTTTACCATTTCAATGAAAACTTTCGGCGGATTAAATCCGTGAATAGGGAAGCCTAAGCCTATGATATCGTAATCGCTCGGATTCGGTATTTGCTTATCCTTCTCCCAGACGTAAATATCGGTTTCAACTCCGCTTGCATGAAATTCGTCGGCAAAACGTTTAGCTATTCGTTCCGTGTTTCCCGAGCCGGTAAAAATATATATAGCGGCTTTCATTTTACTCCTCGCTAATAAAATCGTCTTCATCGTTTGAAATCGGATACGTACCGGTTTCGCTCTTGTCATGTGTGTCCCAATATACCTGTGCAAAGAAAGGGATATGTTGACTGAGTTCGCCCCAATGCCATGGCAGAGGCTGACAACATTCAGGGCACCAGTGTCCTGCTTTTAAGATTGTATAAGGCGTCGCCATAAAGCGGTGTCCGTCGTGGCATTCCCATTCTAATTTTGTGTACAAGTCGCCTTTAGTCATAGTGCTCGAAAGGCATTTTCCGCCTCTGAATTCTGCGGCTTGTCGCATATCTGAGATATCAAGTTCGTTGTCCGGTTTCGTTTCGTCGTAACCGTGATTTAAAAGATGTTTACTTGCCCATTCTTTTGTTTTGACTTCGTTATAATCGATGTCGCCCTCAGGAGTTTTTCCTTCGCTTAAAAGAGGGAAGTCGTCCCATTTATCAGGGAGAGTTTCAAGCGTTTCGTTCGGACCGAAGAATGCTTCGAGTCTGCCTAAATGCCTTATTTTTCTCCAATAAAGAGGCGAATTGGTGTTTGAAAACAAACGCTGAATGACAAATTTCGAAATCAACTGCGGTGGAACGATGGCTCCTAATTTAAAGTACCATAATTTCTTTCCGAGTCCTTTCCAGTATTCGTTTAAGTCGGTTTTTTGATAGTCGAGATAGCTGTTCAATAAATCGCTGTCATAAAACCACATTCCGTGGAAGTTGCGGATAACGTTCCAGTTCGGTTTAAAGAATTTTTTTGTCGAACCGCCCATCAGTTTAAATCCGTCGTCAAACACGTCGAAACCTGTGCAACGTCCTGCGTCGTCCGAACCAATATTGTAAACTTTTTGCCAGAAACCTTCTTTCAACGTTCCTTCGCTGTCAAATTTAACAAGATTTTTGCAGAGCAGTCCGCTGTCGATATCAGTAACCCAATCGAGAGGAGCGTTCCAGCACGTATGAAACATAAGTCCGTCTTTTATATTGTTCATGAACATATTTTTGTGCAGAATTGCGGTTTGTCTGAGCGAAACGAAATGGGGGAGTCCGGCTTCGAGGACGTACCGTTCGGCTTTGAGTTTGGTAGCCGCATATATGTCGTAAGTTGACGGCATAAGAGGGTCACCGACTCTTCCCCAAGGATGGTGATAGTCTCTGTTGCCGTACAAAGCCACCGTGCCTATATTGACGAATTTTATTTCATCGGCTCTGCCACTGTTTAAAACGGCGTCGACAAGGTTTTTAGTCCCGCCGAAGTTGGAATTGAAGGTGGACGACGGTTGATGGTCGGATTTTGGCGGAATTATTGCTCCGCAATGCAAAACGTAATCGACGTCTTTTATAAGAAGCTCGCAGTCTTTATATTCGGATAAATCGCCGAATATTACGTCGAGTCTGTTTTTATATTTTTTTAATAAGCGTTTGCCTAATAGCAAATTTGATTTTTTAGGTCTAAGAAGTATTTTTAATTTTAAATCGTCCAACTCTAAAAGTTGTTTTAATGCTTCGCTTCCCATTGAGCCGGAGGCTCCTGTCAATGCGACGGTTATCATAATTTCTCCTCGATTTTTATCAATTTAATATGTCTTGCAACCGTTTAAATTTAAACATAAGGCTGATAAATTCAGGCATATCATTTGTATAATTTTAATGCGTTTGAAACGTCCGCAAAACGCACTATACCTATTTTATAACAATTTTGCTGCATACGCAACAAGAAAATTAATCAATCGGTTTAAAAATGTAAAATAATATTGCAACTTAAATATGCAAAACTTAAATGGGCATTAAATAGCGAAAATCAATTATTCGCTTGCCGTTCGGTGTTTATATGGAAAATGTAAAGTAGCTTTAACAAAGGCTAATTGCCTTGCAATTTGAATTAAAAATTTGTTGACAATATTTATGGCGTTTGGTATAATTCAATAGCTTGATAAATTGATTTTGAATTTATCGGAAATTCGTTTGCTTTAAAAAGCGGTTAAGTTGCATAAGTTGTTTTGGCAATGCAGAGTAACGGCAGACGCAATAAACGGTGAAATAAAATCGATTTTGGTTTAAAATTAACGTAGCGTTTAAATTATAAAGCATAAGTTCATCTCGGTAAATTCTGAAATGAGCATAATTAAGCGGAAATGTAAATTTAAAGTTGATTTTAAACGACGCTTTTACAGCTTAATATAATGGAGGAATATCGAAGCGGTCATAACGAGGCGGTCTTGAAAACCGTTTGCCTTCACGGGCACGGGGGTTCGAATCCCTCTTCCTCCGCCAAGCGAAACCTAAATCGAATACGAAAGTGTTTGGTTTAGGTTTTTCTTTTGCAAAAGTGCGATATGTTGTCAGTTTTACGGCATTTTGGGAGCAAAAAATGCACCGAAACAGGGATTCAAAAGTTCGTTTCCCTTTTGAAAGAGCGTTGGGGATACAAACACCGTTTAACCGTAAATAGTCATATAAAAGGGGTTTAGAGCAACAAAAGAACGACGTGAAAACGCGCCGCCCTAAACAAGACGAAATTAGAAAAACTCAGCAACTAAAAAGGAACAAAACTCAAAAAATGCCGACTGCGGTTTTACGGGGCGATTC